>CBFDAZ010000538.1:0-4469 GCA_965602825.1 uncultured bacterium | reverse complement strand
TGCTTGCCCTTGCGCTATCGCTGGCGCCCGTTTGCGCGAGGTGTGACGCCACAGCCGATGGTGAAGGGCCTGAGAGCATCCAACTCGTCGAACTGGGGGGCAACCCGTTCGGGATCGCCGTATCGCCGACCGGCGGGCGCCTGTTGGTCGGCAATGAGGATGGCCTGTGGGAGTACGCTCTGAAGCCGGACGGCACGATTGGCAGGCGCCAGAGGGGCATCAAGACGGAGTCAGTCGTCTACCGGTGTGCCTACGCCCCGGGCGGCCAACGCATCATCTATGCCATGGAGGACCAGGTGGTGTTGTTCGACCGCAACGACTGGAAGACGCGTACCCGCGTACCGGTCGATGGCGGCCGAGCGTGGGCGCTGGACGTCCTGGAAGACCCTCCTCTGGCCTTCGTGCAGTGGGACAGGCCATGCCAGACATCCGTCATCAACTACCGGCAAAAGCCTCATCTGCGAGGCACCATCGAGCCAACTCAGCCTGGCCCCTGGTGGCCGCGGGGCGCGATGGCCAGCCCGGACGGTGCCTACTTCTTCCAGATCTGGCGGCGGGCTGAGGAGAGCGACACCATGGCCAGGTTGGACGCCATGCGCGACCCTCTCGGCGCCCGCGAACCCGTGTGGGCCGACTTGATCGCCGACCCGTGGACCTGCTGCCTTGGCCCGGACCCCGAGCATATGATGGTCATCTCGGAAGCCAACCGCGAACTCGACATCTTCGATCTGCGTTCCGGCGAGAGACACCGGTGGTACTTCATCGAGACATATGACCCGCTGGGCATTGCCACCAGCAATGACGGCTACTTCGTGGTCATTGCCGACTACATCGGCCGGCGCCTGCATCTGATCTCCGGGCACGACCTACGTGGGTACATCGACCCGAACTTCGAGATCGACCGTGAAGACGTACGGCATGTGGAGTTGCCCACGCAGCACCTCCCAGTGTGCTTGGCGCTCCACCCCACGCTCCCGATCGCCTACCTCGGGTGTCAGTCGCGTGAGAGGGCCGGCCCTAGCCAAATCGACGTGGTCCGCATGAGAATACCGGGCGTCGAGCACCCGGCTGACCAGTAGGCGGAGCAGCCTCCGGCGCCGGAGGGGACGCGGAGGAAGGCGAAGTGAGACTACGGACGGTCTAGTCCCGGTCGATCACTGACACATATGGCACATCCCCGTACCCCAGACGCGCCGAGCCCGTTAGTGTCATCTCCCCGGTCGGCGGTGATGATGGTCCCCAGCAGACCACGCAGCTTATGATCTGGCACCTGCTGCAGTAGATGGCGCCGGTGTCGTCGCGGAACGTGAAAGCGCCCTGCGCCGGCGCCCCCTGGCTTGTCGCCTCACAGCAGGGGTCGCCATCGGCTCCGACATACGTCGCGTTGATCGTGACGCGCTGGTGCAGCCACCTGGTGGGGTTCTCGGTGATGTCGCTGATCTTGACCTGCGGTGGCGGATCGGGTGGCTCACAGGTGATTGACAGGGCTTGTGTCGCGTTGTCGTAGCTCACGTGCGCGCCGGTCACGACTCGCAGGACGGTCATCGGTACGTAGAGATGCCCCTCGTGGAGCGTCATCGCAACAGGGAGCGGGGTCGTGTACTCGTGCACGCGGAGCGTCGTCTCGCCGGTCCGCATCATCACGTACTGCCAGCCGGGCTTAGTGAGCTCGATCGACGAGAAGGTCGGCCTCGTCGCCGCTGCGACGGTCCAGCCGAGCTTTTCGAAGACCTGCCGCACGGGGATCATCACGTTCTCGGCCCCCCGGTGCTGTGCGGGACTCACCATCGCCTGGACTGCGGGTGGTTGCAGATCGAGCGGCTGGCCATTGAGGAGGACGGCTATCGCTGCGGCGGCCGAAACGACGGGGCTGGGGGGGACCATGCACGCGCCTCCCTCGACGCATTTCGCTCTGCCATCGCAAGGAGGTGACGCACGGGAGTAGAGCGTGGTTTAGGTAGCGGGCGGTCCGACGCAGGTGCGACGGCTGGTGTTGTTGACGTATCCTGGGACCGCCGCCGCCCCGGCGGCTGCTGTGGCGGGCCGTAATCGTTGGCGCTGCAAGTCAGGGACACTCCTTACGTCAACGACACGACTGACGACGCCACCACTCGCCACCTCTGCCGGCGAGGGCGCCGGCGGTCCCGGGTAACGTCAACGCCGACGGCGGGGCCGAACGGCGCGTCTGTGAGGAGATCAGTCGTACTGCAAGCGCAGCTTGACGGGGCCTATCGCCTGTGTGAGTGTGATCGCTTCGAGACCCGCATCGACTCTGGCTGCGGCCCCATCGACAGAGACTCCCCTTGGGGTGCTCCCGTCCGGCCGTCGGACGCGGAGCAGGATCGTCTCCACCGGCGTCGGCGGCGGGATGATCTCGACCTCGATGGCGTGCTCTTCTGCGCGGACCTGGAAGCTCACCGGGCCCCAGCGGGTTGGCGCGTTGCGAACGCTGAAGCGTTGGCCGGGCGCGAACCAGCGACGCGGCACGGCTTTGCACAGCCAGAGCGTATCGCTGTCGCGCTCCTCGAAGACGAGCATCCACCGGACCAGCAGCGGGATGGTGAGCTGAACCGGCACGCAGTAGTCGGCGGCGTAGGTGCGCGGGTCGCCCCCGGCGATCTTCACCTGCTCATACGAGCAGAACGTGCCGGGCATCTGGTGGATCGCGAGGTGCCCGTAGAGTCCGAGCAGGAACTGGTCGATGCGATCGGCCGCCAGCAGGGCCCGCGCCTGCTGGGCGAAGGGCCAATCGTCAAGGTGCCCGCTGAAGCGCGTGGTCGCCATGAGCTCGCCGCCCGTCTGGCGCCGGTACTCGAAGACGGCTTCCGCGAGGTCCGGCTCAAGCGCCTCTGCCGACAATAGCTCCGGCCAGTAGCGGTAGTTGGTGTAGGAGGCCAGGCGGTCGGAGGTCATGGTGGGGAAGGCGGCGTCGAGGCCGGGGTAGGGCGGCAGGAAGGGCGGGTCGCCGGGCACCAGTGAGGCTCGGGCGGCGCGGTTGAGGTCCTCTCGCAGGGCCGCCGCCTCGTGTGCGAATTGCTCCGCTTCTTCTTCCTCGCCTTGCTGCCGATAGAGGCGCGAGAGCTCGAGCAGGCCCCGGTACGCCCAGGCCGTGCCGGAGAAGTGGTACTCGGTCTCCTTGCGCGTGTCGGCTTCGGGCGAGCCGTACAGGAGGCCGCGTGCGATAGCCTCCTCGGGCTGCTTCAGTGACTCCACTCGCAGGGAGGTCAGATGCTGGCCAATGGCCATCGCTTTCGCGTTGTGCTGCCCCAGCCATTCGGCGTCGCTCGTGTAGCGAACGTAGCGGGCGACCAGGTCGAGCATCTGCCCGTACTCGGAGACGGCGGAGCCGTAGTAGTTGAAGGTGCCGTCGTCGTTGACGAAGTGGTCGAAGTAGTAGGTCAGGTAGCGCTTTGCGGCATCGAGCATCCCCCATTCCAGGCAGGTGTTGGTCATCCAGAGGATGGTAGGCGGGAAGCCGTCGTGCTGGTCTCCGGCGTAGCCGCCGAGGCCGTACTTGGGGTGCTCCCCCGCAAAGGTCGTCATGGTGCGAGCGATCGCGGCCAGGGAGGCATCTTCGAGGCGCGGCTCGGGGAGGCTGACTCGGAGCTTGGGCTGCAGTCGCGCCCAATCGCCGCAGAACAGGAACAGCGCCCAGTAGAAGTCCGCGGGCCGCACCTCCCGCAGGGGGTTAAGCGTGAAGTAGCGCCACTGCCCCTGCTGGCATAGCGCCACGTAGATGACCTCTTGCTCGCCATCGACAGCGAAGGCGATCTGCTCCCACGAAGCTTCCGTTTCTTCATCCCAGAAGGCATAGTGGATTGCGGGCAGATGCCCGGCGAGCAGACCTCGTTTCGCCTGAGTCGGCATCACGGCCCCCACGTACTGAGAGGGATCGAAGAGTGGTCCTTCGATGCGGTCGTCACCGTACTGCGGGGTCAGAGCGCCGATGCGCCCGAAGCCATCGACCACGACCTTCCGCGGGGCCCATTCAGCGGAGATGGGGACGTAGCCGACCAGCTCGGGCAGGAGTCCGGCGCATGTCTCGAAGGCGGGCTCTCCCTTGGCCAGGACCTTCTCGCCCAGGAGGTCCGCCTGGCTGTGCAGCACGGCGTCCGTGTAGCCGGGCGGGTACTTCCGCGGCTCGGCGATGATGGCGTTCGGCTCTCCGATGGGGAGACGGACGGTCAGCCGAGGCCCCGTCTCGCTCAGGAACACCAGCAGCCCGGTATGGCGGAAGCGCCTTTCGAGGACGGCTGCGTCGGGTGTCTCGATGACCGCCATCAGCGTCCATCCCTCGGCCGACTCGCCGAGACTGAGCCCGTGCGTCGAGCCGTTGCTGTGCACCAGCGTAGCGGACTCCGCCTGCAGGTCGGTCGCCCTGCCGAACGGCATGGGCTGCGCGTCCGGCGGCTCGTTGGGCGGGTAGTACGGGTCGTCGAAGTGTGGCGCGAAGTCCTCGATGGTCAGGT
>CBFDAZ010000537.1:0-4476 GCA_965602825.1 uncultured bacterium | reverse complement strand
GAAGGCAGCTCGGTCCGCGCCCCGTTCGAACTCCGGGTTCATGCGACCGTTGTGCCGCCCGATCCGCTGCTCGATGTGACCTTCTGGTTCTGGCCGGAGCCCGAGAACCTGACGAATGGCGAGCGACCCGAATGGTGGAGCGAGAGGCACTGGGAACTGCTGGAGAACTCGGGACGCGTGCTGAGGGCGTTCGGTCAGACCTCGATCCTGACGCCCCTGATCAACCACCGACAGCCGCTGATTCAGACCATCCGGCGCGCCGGTGGCACCTACGACTTCGACTACACGCGTTTCGACCGGTGGTTCGGGACCTTCCGAGGCCTGGGCTTCGAGTACTTCAATGGCCAGCACATCTGGATGCTGCCCGTGGAGCGAGACTTCGGTGGTGTGTTCGTGCTGGATGAGAAGACGGGGGACACGGCGCCCCTGATGCCGAAGGGCCGTGACCAGGAGGCCTGGCTCGAGTTCATCCCGGTCTTCTACCGTAGTCTGCAGGCGCACCTGGATGAGAAGGGCTGGACCGCGCACTACGTCCAGCACCAGCTCGACGAGCCGAAGGATGGCGAGTTGTACCGGCAGTTGGCGGCGCTGGCCCGGGAGCACATGCCACGCGTGCGGACGATGGATGCCATCAACAGCCAGCCGCAGGTGTACTCGCCGCTGGTGGACATGCAGGTGTTTGCTCTCACCATTCTCGCCAAGGAACAGGAGTTGGCCGATCAGCGGCGGGCCAACGGGCAGAGCGTCTGGATGTACCATTGCTGCAGTCCCTATCCTCCGTACCCGAACCGCCATCTCGATGAACGCCTGGCGGACTCGCGCCTCTATCCATCGCTCGCCTACCTGCTCAAGGCCGAGGGCTACCTGAACTGGGCCGCCAACATCTACCGGGGCGCCGATCCGTACAAGACCTCCATCGGCCCCGTGCCCGGCGGCTCGCAGAACCCCGGCCACCCGCCCGGTGACAACTGGTTCTACTATCCCGGCCCTGATGGCCTGCGAGCGTCGCTCCGGCAGGTGGCCTTCCGGGATGGCCTGCTTGACCACACGCTGCTGTGCATGTTGGGGGAGAGGGACGAGGCAGAAGCCGATCGGATCATGAACACCCTCGCCCGCTCGCTGACGGACTACGAGACCGAACCCGGCCCGTATCACCGAGCCCGAAAAGCCCTCCTCAGGGCGCTGGAGCAATCTCGCGATGGTGCGTGACGTACCGCCGGCAGGCCATGCTGCCGTACGGCGGCGCTGAGGGGTAGGAGCGGTTTCAACCGCGATGCCGTTCGTTGTCCGTGGCCCACGGGGAGGAGCTGAAGACCCGCCGCCACGGGCCACGCCCAGGTCCTTTAGTGCCCTGTCACTGGTGATCACTATGGTATCGCGGCCTCACCCCGCCGTCCCCTTGGGATTCTCCCCTCTCCCGCTGGGGTGGTGTGGTGGCCGCTGGGAGAGGGGCTTGGGGGTGAGGGCGCCGTGGTCGCAACGCGCCGCGCCTACTGGATCACGCGCGATAACCCACTAGCCAGCCGTCTTCCGTGTGTTCCGTCTAGTCCGTCGTTCCGACACCAATGGAGCAGACCATGTCCCCCAAGACTGACAGTGCAAACGACCGCACCCGCATGGAGCAAATCCTCTCCGCCCAGACCATCGGCCACCTGGCGATGACCTGCGACGGCGACCTCTACCTCGTGCCCATCAACTACGCCTACCTTGAGGGCCGGATCCTCTTCCATTGTGCACTCGAAGGCAAGAAGCTGGACATGATTCGGAAGAACCCCAACGTCTGCTTCGAGGTCAGCCGGCAGGAGGGGCAGCCGGTGCCGCATGCCGGCGAACTGTGCGATGCGGCCTTCGAGAGTGTGGTCTGCTGGGGTACGGCGAGGTTCATCGACGACGTCGAGGAGCGGCAGCGCGTCCTGCACGAGTTCCAGGCCCGATACGCCAATTACGACCAGGCCCCCGAACCGATCTCACTCGAGCGGGCGGAGAAGTGCGGAGCCGTTGAGATCACCGTGACCCGCATGACCGGGCGGCGGCGCAAGGGCGACGAGAGCGAGGAATGGGAGTGGGAGGTGTGACCGGGCGCACGGCGCGTCACTCCCCGGCGCCCCTCACCCGGATCACCCGCCAGTCTTGCGACGCAATGGTGAGGGCGATCGCTGCACCCTCAATCGGGATGGCGGCGTTGCTGAGAGCATCCTCTGCCCGGAGGCCGGCCGGCAGCCCGAGCTTGCTGGCGTTGAACGTCACCTGCACTTCGGCGTCTTCCTTGCTCAGGTTCGAGACGTATGCGAGAACGCCGTCAACCGGGTGGCGGTACAGGCTAACGAAGCAGTCATCCGGAGCGATTGTGACATACTCCGCGTTCCGCCAGTACGGCAGCCACTCGGCCGCCTGGCACCCGAACTCCTCCCGCAGGTTCCACAGCGCGGACTCGATCTCGAGGTCGTTGAGGTTCTCCGAGCGGACCGGAACGTCGTGCAGCAGCGCGATCGCGCAGCACTTCCGGTAGTCGCCGAGGACGTAATACAGGAGATCGGCCGGCACGCCCCAGTTGGCGCCCATGAACTCGGTCCGGAAGCGATCGAGAGGCAGAGCCTCGGCCTTGAGCTCCGTGCCACCGCGCAACTGCTCGCCATTCCAGTAGCTGGTGGCGAAGCCCAGGGCGCCACTGTGCATGCAGTCGTAGGTGTGCACATCGACGATGCCGTCAGGCTTGCGCGCCTTGACCACTGCGTAGATGCGCTTGAGCGTCTCCCTCACGGAAAAGACCGGGTACACGGGCCGTCGGCGGCCGTCGGGTCCGTTGTAGCCGCAACCGTGCATGGCATTCGTGCAGGCCCAGGGCATGGTGGTGCTATCGAGGTAGACGCCGTCCACATCGTACTCGTCGATCAAGCGCGCGATCCCATCGACCAAAAAGTCCTGCCAGAAGCTGCGCTGGCAGGCGATGTAGCCGGTCTGGTCCTTCAGGCCGGGCATCGACAAGGGGAACACGGTCACGGGATGCTTCGCCATCTCGTTTTTGAAGAAGGGCGCCTCCGGGGACAGGTCCGAGAGCAGGAACCCGCCCACGTACGGCACCACCTTGATCCCGTGCTCGTGACACGCCTGCACCAGCGCACGGAACTCGTCCTCATGGCCGATGGGCAGCGGGTAGGCGAAGGCTTCCCACCAGCGCCAGACCAGCATCGCCTTGACGCCCTTGTCCGCGAAATGCTGCAGGGCCGGCTTGCCATCCACCTCTTGGCTCGGCATGGAGAGAGAATGTCCGTACCAGGGGTTCCGGACAATCCGGACGTCCCACAGATCCTGCGCAATCGGCTTCACCGGCGTCGCCTGCAGGGCGAAGGTGTACTCGAGGGGTGCGTCTGGTTTGAACTCGACGGGCTTGCCGATCATCGTCAATCGCAGCGTGACCCGGTCGCCGGTCTTCGCGGCCTTGATAGCCTTCTCGGGGTCTGCCAGGTGCCAGTTCTCGTCTGACTCACAGAACCACGACAGCCCGCGCTCCTCGTCGCCCAGCCACACGATCGGCTGGAAGCCCGAGGTGTAGTCCTCGCTCAGCGCACCTGAGCGGACCTTCGGCCACGTGTACAGGTACTTCGCGTGCTCGACTTTGAGGGGAATCTCCAGCGCGAGTTCCTGCAGCGTGATGGCCTCTCGCGAGGACAGGGCGCAGTTCAGCGTGAGCAGGCCATCGTATTCCACTTCAGCCTTGACAGATAGTTGCAGCCCATTGCCGTCGAGTTCCTGTGAGACAACGCAGCGTGCCGGGCCCTGCTGCGAGAGCGCGGCTTGGCCGCCCCGCCACGAGACGTGCTGGCCGTTTGCCCGGCAGACGAAGCGGCACGGAGCCGCCAGCAGACCGGTGCCCCCGCTCTCGACCTGAGAGGGGAATGGGCCCTCACCGAAGACGTACCTTCTCCCCCATGGCGAGATGGCGACTCCGCCACCGGCTTTCTCCACCTTCAGGGCCGTGTAGGGCGGCAGGACCCGATCGGTGGTGCCTGCACGAGAGTCGAACCAGACCGGTTTCTCGGGGTAGTCGATCCCGCCGGCCGCCCTGGCCAGTTGCTGCCCGTCCGGTGCTCGCACCGTGGCCTCGATCTCGTAGGTGCCCGGCCCGAAGGCCTCCGTCTGGGCCTCAATATCGGCCACCCACCTCTCGGAAGTTGGGCGCGTGAGGCGGAGCGACTCGGTGGCGGACGCGGCAGTCTGTCCGGCGGGCGATACCAGACGCAGCTCGGCCGTGCAGCCGTCTTGGGCCAGACCACTGCACAGGGCATCGAGCAACAGTCTCTTCGCCGAGTAGTTGAGACGGCTACCGATCGCCAGGCGCAGCACGGCAGCGGCCTCCTCGCCGCGGAAATGGCTCACGACCAGGCGCTCCGGGAGGGCTCGGTCGTAGAGGCGGATCTCGTCGATGTCCCCCTGGAAATGGCCGGCGAACCAGCCCCCGATACGCCGCGAGGCGCC
>CBFDAZ010000536.1:0-4519 GCA_965602825.1 uncultured bacterium | reverse complement strand
AAGCCGGGATGTCCGGCGACCAGGATCTCGACCTCTGCCAGTCCACAGGTCTGGTAGGAGTTGTACGAGGTCAGCACGACGATGCGCAGCCACTTCGTCCGGAGCGGGCCAAGATCCAGCTCGGCGCGCGCCAGGCTCTCATCGGGCAGCGTGCCTTCGGCGACGCGGCGCCAGGTCGCCCCATCCGCGGAGACCTCGACCGCGAAGCCCCTCGTATGGTACATGTTCCCGTGCCAGGCGGCCTGGACGAGCGTGACCCGGCGCACATCCTCGGACTGGGCAAGCTCAAAGGTCAGGGCGCAGGGCAGCTCGGTCTGGTCGCGGGAGTACCAGCATCCCTCCCCGGGCTCAAGGCTCCCATCCGCCGCTTTTGCACCCGCCACGATCCGCGTCCCGTACACGGCGGCGGCTACATTGACCAGGCTCTCCTCCTCCTCCGGCCTTCCACCGGCCGCGAACACACTGACGCCGGTTGTCAGCAGGATCGCTCGTATCGCGCGCACCTATCGAGGCCTCCACCTGTTCGTACGGAACTCGTTAGCCCGCGAGGGATCGTCGTGGACCCGCTTCCGCGAGCCCTCAAGCCCATTCCCCAGCGCGACCGACCAACCTCCGCGGGAAGCGCGGCTCCAGTGCGAACGGCCGAGACGAAGGGACGGGCTCAGCACTCGACTCGATGCCTTCTACGGCATGAGACGCGCTGACTCCTGCAAGGGTCGGCACGTCTTCCCGCAGCCATCCGAGCGGGAATCCGCCCCGTGTGAAGGCCGGCGCAATGTGTGGTATGTGTCTGTCAGGGGGAGCCGCAGAGCGCAGACACCTCAGAGCGCTGCCCGTGCCGGGCTGCTCTGCCACGCCCATGCAGTCCGATTCCCAGTCGTTCACGGCAGCGACCACAAGCGTGCCGCAATCCCCCTGGGTGAACAGAATGAAGCGAGTCACCGCAGCATGCGCCATGGCCGGGTTGCTGGCGGGCCTGGCGCTCGCCTATACTGATGCCTGGGCCGTAGTGGCTCCGTGGGGGCCCGGAAGAGCAACGGACGTGTTGCGCCACCTGATCCGGTTGGTCGTTCCGTATCTATTGGCCGGCGCGTGTGTGGGTCTGGTGTGGGCCGGCTGTATTGCCGCCGTCCGGTCCTGCCTTGGGCGGAGGTGGGAGCCCGACCAAGTGGCGCGCTTTGTGCGATGGATGCCGCTCGCGGCGGTCGCCGTAATGATCCTGCGACTCCACACGGAGGCCGGCCCGGTCGTTCACAAGGCGCAACCGGGCTTTGAGGCGCTCGTCATTGGCGTGCTGCTGTGTGTCGCGGGATGGCTGAGCGCGCGGGAGCGGACGGAACGCGATGTGGTCCCGGCCGCGGCCAGCGCCCTCGGAGCGCTCGGCGCGCTGGTCGCGTTCTGCCCGCTGACCCGCATTTTGGAGAGGCCGGGATGGGGGTGGGGCCTGCGCCTGACAGGCCAGGCCCTGGCCGTGCTCTTGAGTGCCGTTGCGGGCTATCTGCTGTACCGGCTGGTCCGATGGGTCGCCCAGGCCATGAAAGGTGGCGTGCGAGCGCGCTGGGCCACCTTGGGAGCGTTGGCGGCCGTCGGGGCGGTTCTTCTGGGCGTCGGTGTGCCAAAGCTGCTCGAGGGCCCGAACGGCAGGACGCGGGAGGCGCCGCTTGTGCTGCCGGCCAGGGAGGCAGCCCGCTCTGAGACAGCGTCCTCACCGAACGTCATCCTGATCAGCGTCGATACTCTCCGGCCGGACTTCCTGGGCTGCAACGGGGGCCGGGCCCGGACCCCCAACATCGACGCCCTGGCCGCGCAAAGCCACGTCTTTGAGACGCCCTACACGGTCGCCCCGTGGACACGGCCCTCGTTTGCCGCGTTCCTCAGCGGGCGCTATCCATCTGAGATGGGCGTGGGCCGGGCGCCCGGCCGGGGCGGCGTGTACGTGGAGATCGTCCCGTACGAATGGCGCACCGAGCATGTGCGGCTGGCGGAAGTGTTCCAGCAGGCCGGCTACTTCGCGGCTGCGGTCGTTACCAACCCGCACCTCACCCACGAGGCTCACGCCGATCGAGGGTTTGACTTCTACCTGAACTGTGAGGTAGACCCACCCGAGGAAGGCAGTCCGCAGCAGACCGGGTTCGGGGCGCCGACCCTTCAGGCGTTCGACGCTCTGCTGCCGCCCTTCCTGCCGGGCACCCAGAAGCCTGAGGAGGTGGATCGGTCCCGAACGGCCCGGGCCGAGTATGTGATCCACACGGCCGGCAGGCTGATCCCGCAACTGCCTGAGGGGCCCACGCTGCTCTGGTTCCACTTCATGGACCCCCATCACCCCTACGACCCTCCGACCATTCCGCCTGAAGAGCGAGTGGGGGTCGATCACAGAGAGGTCAAGGGAGGTACCGCTCTGCGGGCGGCAACCGAGCGCGAGACGTGTCTCCGCGCCTACACCAGCGAGATTGAGTACTTCGACCACTGGTTCGAGGATCTGATCGAGTCCCTCCAGGAGGCCGGGCTGTGGGACTCGTCGATCATCGTTTTCTGGAGCGACCATGGCGAGGAGTTCTGGGAGCATGGCGGCTGGGAGCATGGCGCCTCGTTGTTCAACGAGGTCCTGCGGGTACCCCTGATGGTAAGGCTGCCGGGGCAGACCGTGGGAGCCCGGCACGCCGAACCCGCCTGCCTGCTGGATGCCATGCCAACGCTGCTGGACCTGTGCGACCTCGAGCCGCCTGCCGACTTGCCCGGGCGCTCGCTGGCTCCCGTATTTGAGGGCCGTCCCGATGAGATGCCCCCCCTCAAGGCCTTCGTTGAGGGTCGCTGCCGGGGCGGGATGGAGAAGGGCCTGATTACGGAGCGGTACAAGCTGATCTACCGCCTGTACGAAGACAGCTTCCAGCTTTACGACCTCGTCGATGATCCGACAGAGCAGCACAACATCCACGGCATGCCCATGGCGCCTGACACCGCTCAGTGGGAGGCGGAACTGCGGGAGTGGTCGATGTCGATGGTCGCCGAGGCCACCCGTGACGAGGGAGAAACCTCCGTGCAGACGGACCCGCAGATCCGCGACAGCCTGCGAGACCTGGGGTACGCGCAGTAGGTTGACGGCAGAAGAGGGACGGCACGAGGCAGAAGGCAAGAGGCAGAGGACGGAACTCAGGAAACGGAATAGAGACAACGCCCAACGGCAACGGCGGGCGGCATATCTGCCGCCCCTACGAGGGACGCCCCGCCTGCCCACCGGGGCCACGATGGCGGAACCGACGCCAGAAGGCCTTCTCGCGCATGTCGGGAGTACCTCCTGGGTTCTCGCGGTCCTGCTGCCAGCGCTCGGGACTGTCGCGGATGTACTGCCGGATCGTCTCCAGCGCCTCAGGAGTCCTCACGATGTGCTCGTAGTAGTTGCGCAGCCAGGTGAAGTCGAGACACCCGGCCTCCCGAGCGCGCCGCGTCACCCGTGCCTTGAACCACTGCACCACGCGACCCAGCGTAGGGGCGCCAGAGATGGCGCCCAAGTCGTCAGCGAACACGATGATCCCGTGGATGTGGTTCGGCATAATGACGAACTCGTCGATCATCACCCCCGGGAAACGCCTCGGCAGCTCGTTCCATGCCGCCTGGACGATGCCCCTCACACGAGCATCCAGCAACGTTGGGGCCCGCCCCTGGGTGCAGATCGTGAAGAAGCACTCACCGGGCAAGCCGTAATCGTGCTCGGGGAGCCGGATCGAGCGGCGGCCGCCATCGCGGATCTGAGGCATCGGTGGATCACCTACGCCCAACGGCAACGGCGGGCGGCATGCTGCCGCCCCTACGGGGCATGCGGTTCGCTATCGGTTGGTTCGGGTGCGTCCAGCCAGACCTTGCCGTCGATTGCGAGCCGCTTCCCCGCAATCACGCAAGCGTACGATGGCTGCCCGCCCTCGTACTGCACAAAGGCACACTCGGCGTCGGTCTCGATCCCGTCTACGACGACTGGCTGCGCTTCTCCTGCGAAGATGACCGCCGCGCTTGTGTCGCCCGAGGTCAGGCGGCAGGCGTTCTCAGTCAGGCGCTCGATGCTGCCCTTGCCCTCGATGAGCGCGGCGACGAACTCCACGCCCTCTTCGCCGATGTCACGCTCGAAGGTGATGGCCGGGACCTCCTGCCCGCAGTCATCGGGCTGGCAGAGCGCCGGAGGAACGGCCGCCCAGTGCATCTCGACCTTCGGGGCAGAGAGTTGTTCGGCATCAGCCAGACAGAGCGTGTAGTCCTGCTCGCCGGTCAACGTGAGGCGGCCAGGCCCGGACGGCTCGGCCTGGAGCGGCGTGTGGAGGTTCCACTGGGCCTGGTGGCCGGCGCCGCCCGTGATGCGATCCCGGAGGATGATCGGGCCATCCTCGATGACGAGGAGCTGCCGGTTATGCACGGCCCCGAAGCTGTCCATGTAACCTCCGTGGGAGGCGTGAACGTACCAGGCCCCCTGCAGGTCCGCGTCCTTGTGCAATGTCCCGCCGGGGGCGAGCCGGTTCTTGCCGATATAGCT
>CBFDAZ010000535.1:0-4530 GCA_965602825.1 uncultured bacterium | reverse complement strand
TGTGGCTGCATGGCTACTGGTTCTGGGACTGGTCCGACCAGCGCATGAAGGTCGAGTCCATCGACACCGAGCAGAAAGTCATCTCCCTCGCCCCGCCCCAACACAGCTATGGCTACCGCAAGGGCCAGTGGTACTACGCCCTCAACGCGCTCTCCGAGATCGATGCGCCGGGCGAGTGGTATCTCGACCGCGAGACCGGCATGCTCTACTTCTATCCGCCCTCGCCCCTCGGGAAGGGCGAGGCGTTCGTCTCGGTCGTCCCCAACCTGATCAAGATGCAGGATGCGTCGCACGTGGCGGTCCGGGGCCTCCTGCTGGAAGGCAGCCGTGACACCGCAATCGTCATCGCCAACGGCACGCAGTGCCGGGTCGCTGCCTGTACGATCCGCAACGTGGGCGGCCAGGCGGCGAACGTGTCGGGCGGTGAGGAGTGCAGCGTCGTCGGCTGCGACATCTACCAGACCGCCAAGGGCGGCATCTCCCTGTTCGGTGGCGACCGGGCGACGCTGACTCCCGCCGGGCACTACGCCTACAACAACCATATCCACCACTTCGCCCGGTGGTATCGGATGTACAATGGCGGCGTCCACCTCGGTGGCGTGGGCAACCGCGCTACCCACAACCTCATCGACAACGCGCCCCATACGGCCATCTTCTTCGGCGGTAACGAACACCTCATCGAGTTCAACGAGATCCACAGCGTCTGCTACGAGTCCAACGATGCCGGCGCGATCTACTCCGGCCGCAACTGGACGATGCGCGGCACCGTCATCCGCCACAATTACCTTCACCACATCAACGGCTTCGAGGGGCGCGGTTGCGTGGGCGTCTACCTCGACGACATGTTCTGCGGGACCCAGATCGTCGGCAACCTCTTCTACCGCGTCACCCGGGCGGCGTTCATCGGCGGTGGGCGAGACAACAGCGTCCTGAACAACATCTTTGTCGAGTGCAACCCGGCCCTCCACATCGACTCCCGCGCCATGGGCTGGGCCAAGTACCACACCGAGGGCTGGGTGAAGGAGCTGACCGAGAAGCGCACGCACCTGGGCATCCCGCTCCTCGATCCGCCCTACATTGATCGCTACCCGGCGCTCATCACCGTCACCACGGGCGACCCCTACGCGCCGGAGGGCAACGTCGTCGCCCGGAACGTCAGTTGGGGCGGTCGCTGGGACGGAGTCCAGGCGCAGGCCCGGCCCTTCGTGACCTTCAAGGACAACCTGATCGATGAGGACCCACACTTCGTCGGGCTGAAGCGTGGCAACTTCCAGCTCCGGGATGACTCGCCGGCCTACAAGCTGGGCTTCGAGCGCATCCCCATCGAGGAGATGGGGCTCGTAAAGGACGAAATGCGGGCCTCCTGGCCCGTCAAGCATGCTGTCCGCGAGAGCCCGGCGCCGCCGGCGGCGCCTCAGGCCAAGCCGGTTCGACGGGGCCCGCCGCCGGTTCACAAGGTCCGGCCCGCCCAAGCGGAGGTGACCGTGGATGGGACGATCGACCCCAAGGAGTGGGGTGGCGCTCGGCCGGGCGGCGCGATGGTGATTGCGGAGGGCATCCAGGGCGAGAAGGTCGAGCCGCGAAGCCTGGCGTGGCTGGCCCACGATGATACGGCTCTCTACGTGGCCTTCGACAACCAGGTCGATCCATCCAGTCCACCGACGCAGGGGAACACCTGGGGCCAGGACGATGCCGTCGAGATCGCCCTGAAGAACACGGCTGCCAGCGACAAGGCGCCGATTCTCGTCCTTCGAGGCTATCCGTCGGGGCACTTCGAGAGCAGCACCGAAGCCGGGGCCTCAGAGGGTGCCGCCGGCCGGGCGGCGTTGGGTGTCGAGTACGCGGTGAAGATCCTCGATGACGAGCACTGGACCGCCGAGTGGCGCATCCCCTTCGAGTCCCTCGGCATCGACCCGGACAGGCATACGACCTTCGCCTTCAACCTGAGCGTCCGCAAGACCGCCCCGGAGCCCTTCTGGCTCATGTGGCGCGGCACCAGCGCCCATACCTGGGACCTGGACACGGCGGGGACCATTGAACTGGTGCGGTAGGATGTGTCGCCAGCCCGAGGCGTACCGTACTCAGGGCTCAATCAGCGACTTCCGCAGATGGCAGCAGAAGGTGCCGACCAGTTCGGCACCCGAGTCGAAGTAGATGAAACGCGCCGGGTTCGTGGTGCCGGTGCTGTAGGTCGTCTCGCTTGCCCCGCTCGTCTTCAGGTGGTCAAGTCCCAAGTGAAACATGAGCTTGCCAATCCCTCGGCCGCGGAACTCGGCAGCCACTCCGGGACTGCCGAAGTGCCCGGGCTCGCCGGGCTCGCCAACGTAGAACGGCCCCATGAAGCCGACGATCTGACCCGAGGCGAGCGCCAGCAGGACGGGACGCGGGTCTGAGCGCTCTGTGGCTTGTTCTATGCTGAGCTGCCAGCCTCCCGGGAAGTGGGCCGCCATGAAGGCCAGCAGGGCCTCGCGGTCAGAAGGCTCGCAGAGGCGATACTCGATCCCCTCGCGCGACAGCCTCTCGCGCCTCTGTTCCAACTCCTTGCCAAGCTCGAACCGCTCAAGGTCGTTGCGGAGCCACATCTCGTGGGCGAGTGGACGATAGCCGCAGGACAGGAAGAAGCGATACGGCCCCGAGTCAAGATACGGACCGCGCGCCAGGGCGATCGGCATGCGGTATGTCTCGAAGGCGATCTCCGCCTTCCCGGCCTCCGCCAGCGATGTCTCCACAGCCTCCAGCAGTCGTCGCCCGATACCTTTGCGCTGGTGGCTGGGCTTCACCGTGATCCCTGCTAGACGGCCCGGCTTGGCCTCCACGTTGCCCTCGCCATGGAAGTCGATGGTCTGTACGTAACCGATGGCGAGGCCGATCAGCACGCCGCTATCAGTCGCCACAACGGCACCCGAGGGAAGGAAGTTCGGGTCCCGGGTGATGGCTTCCAGACGCTTGACGGACAGCTCGGGCTGCGCGCAATGCGGTTCCTCAGCCCGTATCGACTGCTCCCAGACGTCGGCGACCTCCGGAACTTGCCCCAGGCGAAGTGTCGAGATCTGCATCCTGGCTCTCCCTCTCACTCTGGCGCCTGCCGGAGTGGGTGGGCCGGGTTGCCTCACCCCAGCTCATCGGCGTGCTCCCTCAGCTTCTCAATGGCGCGGACGACGTCGCGCATGTCCTCAGAGTCGGCCAACAGGCACTGCTGGCTGATCGCCACCTTCTCTCGACACAGCCGCTCGCAGTTTGGCAGCTCGACGGCTCTATAGTCGGGGAACTCCACGACCTCCGCGATGCGTCCCAGGCGGCGCTCCGTGAAGAGCGGATTCCTGTATAATGGGTGTGAATAGCCGCCACCGGCCGGGATGCCCTCGGCCCTCAGCGCCTCCATGAACCGATCCCGCGGCACGCCGCCAAAGGCTTCCTCGTCGTACAGGAAGCCGTACCCGTGCCACGAGATGCGCGTCATGTACGGCTCGCGGCGCAGCGGCAGTATGCCGGGGATGTCCCTCAACTGCTCGTCGAGGAACGACGCGTTGTCATCGCGCCGCTGTGTCTGCTCTTCGAGCCGCTCGAGCTGTATCAGAAGCACCGCGGCATCGAACTCCGTCATGCGGAAGTTCCAGCCCACCAGGTGGTGCTCGTAGAAGGGCCGGCCGGGAACGCGGCCGATGTGGTGATATGAGAAAGCCTTCGCCGCCAGGTCCTCGTCGTTGGTCAGGACGATGCCGCCCTCGCCCGCCGTAATGTGCTTGCTCGCCTGGAAGCTGACGCCGCCCAGATCCCCGATCGCGCCCACCTTCCGGTCCTTCCACATCGCGCCCCAGCCGTGGCAGGCATCCTCGATGACCGCGAGGTTGTGCTGCCTGGCGATGTCGAGAATCCGGTCCATGTCCGCCGCGCGGCCGGCCCAGTGGACCGGGATGATGGCCCGCGTTCGGTCGGTGATCGCCGCCTCGATCGCGTGCGGGTCGATGTTGACCGTATCGAGCTCGACATCCACGAAGATCGGCACGGCGTTGTTGTAGAGCACGCAGGAGGCGGTGGCGATGAACGTGTAGCCCGGCACGATCACCTCGTCGCCCACGTCGATGCCCGCGGCCTTCAGGGCCACCGTCAGCGCCGCCGTGCCGTTGGTGACCGCGACACCGAACTTCGCGTCCTGGTACGCGGCGAAGCGCTTCTCGAACTCCTCGACCTTCGATCCCTCGTAGATCCTCCCCCAACGCCCGCTCCGCACCACGGCCTCCAGCGCCTTGATCTCCCGTTCATCCCACACCGGCCAGCCGGGCCACGGCTTGGTACGAACCTCCTCGCCGCCATTGATCGCAAGGTGCGCCATGTCCGACCCACTCCCTCGCATGCGTTCGTCGCTATCGCTGCCTGCAGCTCTCCAAGCGCCAACCCATCGCACGCCCGGCCCGTTAGCCGTGCCGAGCCCCCAACGGGGGCGATAGACGGTAGCCCATGGCGTAGTACGTGTTTGGCGTGGTCTGTGTCTGCGCGCAACGTGCTGATGGGTCGCAAGATTGGGCCTTC
>CBFDAZ010000534.1:0-4545 GCA_965602825.1 uncultured bacterium | reverse complement strand
AAGTCGGGCCGTCTGAACTGCTCGCCCGCAACCTGCAGATGGATCGCCCAGTCCTGGGAGAAGACGGCCGAATGCAGCGGCGGGGTCAGGCCGGAGGGCGTGACAGTGCGGGCCAGCCAGTCGTAGGCGCGCTCGAAGGCCTCCCCGGAGGGATCGTCCGGGTCGAAGAAGCTCGGCAGGCCGTTCCTGGCGGCGGTCAGCGCGACGTGGGACATGTCGCGCAGGCAGGTCTTGTGGTACTGGGTGCAGAGCTCGCGGTGGCCGCCATCCGCGTGGAAGTCCTTCTCGAGGTGCTCGCGCATGCGCTGCACGCCGCGCTCTGTCCATGCCTGCGACTGGCTGAACTCCGGCACGACCATGCCGACGATGGTCATGCCCAAGACCGCGCCGACCTGCTGGTTGCCGACCTTGTAGCCAGCGTTGTTGGCATACAACCACGATGCTCCGGCGAGCAGTGCCTTCATCAGCTTGACGTGGATCTCGGGAGTCAGCGCCGGCGAATCGGCCATGCAGTAGTAGTTGTCGAGCAGAATGCGCAGCCGAATGCCCGGGTAGTAGGCCCGGTAGAGCGGGTCGATGTTGATGCCGCCCTTGAACTCGGCCATCTCCGGTTGGTGGTCGAACCATGACTCGAAGATCCAGGCGAAGGCGTCAGCAAACCCCTCTTCACCGGTCAGGAGGTGGGCTCGACCGAGCGGCGCCAGGAACCACTGGCTGCCCGCGAGGCTGATGTAGTTGCTGTCCTTCTTCGGGTTGTGGAGCCAGTTGATCTCGCGGCCCTCGACCGGGAAGCTGATTGTTCCGTGCGAGATGTCGCCAGCGGCCACCTGGCGGGCCATCTCGATCATGGCATCGCCCACTTGCGGGTAGCGCGCTCGGATGAACTCGGGCCATTTCTCACGGTCGAAGTGGAGCGCCGGCGTCTCGCGGTCGCGCCAGTAGGAGGCCCAAGCCCGCGCGGCAGCCGCATAGTTCTCGTCTGCCACGGCCGCCTTCACCGCCTCAAGGCCGGGGCGGTCCAGATCGAGCGAACCGAACAGCTCCTCGTCGCTGACGTGGACCGGGTGAGTGTGGATGTCCTCAGGGGTCGCCGCGGCTGGCGCGGACAAGAAGATGCCAAGCAGCATCATCACAGGCCTCCGATCGGTCGGTGGATGACGGGATTATAAGATATCCAGCAAGCGTGTGGGGAGGCTCCTTGCACCGCGCCTCGGCCTGCGCGCAAACTCAGGAAGGGTCGCGGGTGTTCACTGGAGTGAAAGCAGACGTCACGGCGTCGAAGCTGGCGCTTCGACCTACGGGGCGGCGGAACGACGGGAGAGGAAGGCTGACGACGGGAGTCAGCATGCAGGAGTCAGGAGAACGGCGGACGGCGTCGGCCGACCGGCGGGACGGCAGATCTCACGATTGGGGCGATCAACGAGGTGATCGTGTTGCCGAAGTCAACGCGCAAAGGCGTGCTCATTTGGGCCGTCGCGCTTCTCTGGTTGTGGGCACCGGCGTCGGCGGCGCTGCTGGGGCTGGACGACGAGCGGAAGATCGGCCAGCAAGTGGCCGACCAACTGGAGAAGCAGTACGGCCTCCACCGAGGGCGCCCGATGAACCAGCGTGTGGAGGGCATCGGTACGCGCATCGCCATCGCCGCTCGGGACGAGCGTCCGAAGATCGAGTGCTCCTTCAAAGTGCTCGCCGACAAGCAGGTGAACGCCGTGGCTTGCCCGGGCGGACACATCTACGCCTTCCGCGGGCTGTGTCGCGAGATGGATGACGATCAGCAACTGGCGGCCGTGCTGGCCCACGAGGCGGCGCACGTCACGGAGCGCCACGGGATGGAGACGCTGGAGCGCGCGCTTGGCTTCCAGTTGCTGCTGGGCCTGGCGACGGGCAGCAAGCAATCGGACCTGGGCGGAATCGCGCTGGAGCTGATCCTGCGCGGCTACAGCCGGAGCCAGGAGGCAGAGGCCGACAGGGTCGGCCAGCTCTTCCTGTTCAGAGCCGGCTACGACGTGGGGGCGATGGCGACCATGCTGCGAACACTTCACGAGGCGAGCGGCGGCGGAAGCGACATCCCAAGCTTCCTGCGGACCCATCCGTCCGGCCAGTCGCGCGTTCGCGACGCCGTCGAGCGCGAGGCCGAGATCATCCTGGACAACGGCCAGGAGCGCCCCGCAGCCGATCCCCCCGAAGTGGTCATCGCCTTCCAGGCGACCGACCGGGACAACGAGCAGGCCCGAGAGGTCGGCGAAGCGCTGGCCCAGCAGGTCGCAACGCTGCTGAATGATTCCGCGCAATTTCGGGCCGAGTTCGCGAGCGTGCGCGCGGTCGGCGAAGAGGACGCAGTGCACGGACTGGGCGAGCTGGCGGCCGACCGCGGTGCGGACAGCGCAGTCGGTTTGTCGTTCGATGAGCCACCAATCACCGTCGAAGGCGAAGGTCGCAAGGCAAGGGTCACGATGAAGCTGGCCATCAGCGCGCAGATGGTGGGAGCCGGCTCGGGTGAGGCCGAGTTCAGTCACACGTTGGAGACCAAGGGCGAGAAGCGCGACGCGGACGAGGAGAAGAGGATCGAGGCTACGGTCGAGCGCCTGATCGAAGAGGCCGCCCGCGAGGCGGCCAAGGTCATCGTCCGCCCGCCGCTGGCGGAGGCGGAAACCGAAGAAGGCACTGAGGGCTGACACCGCCGCTTGACGACACCGAACAGCCTGAATAGAATGGATCGGCCCAGCAAGCACGATTTCGACGGGTATTCCATGGAGCCGGATCGATGACCATTCTCGATGCCATCGGCAACACGCCGCTCGTCGAGCTGACGAACGGCAGCAACGGGCAGGTTCGTGTTCTGGCCAAGCTCGAGGGGCACAACCCGGGCGGGTCGGTCAAAGATCGCGTGGCCCGGCAGATGATCCTGGCGGCCGAGCAGTCGGGGGAACTGACCTCCGATCGCGTGATCCTGGAGGCGACCTCCGGCAACACGGGCATCGGGCTGGCGATGGTTGGCGCGGCGAAGGGCTACAAGGTCCGCCTGACCATGCCGGCCTGCGTCAGCATGGAGCGACGGCGGATTCTGGAGGCCTTCGGCGCGGAGATCGTCCTGACGCCGGCCGAGCAAGCAACGGACGGCGCGATCCACGAGGCACATCGATTGGCCGAGGAGAACGCGGACGTCTATTACATGCCCAACCAGTTCGACAACCCGGCCAACGTTGCCGCTCACTACGAGACGACCGGCCCGGAGATTCTCGAGCAGACCGGCGGAGAGGTGGATGTCCTGATCGCGGGGCTCGGCACCTCGGGGACGCTCATGGGCGCCGGACGCCGGCTGGGCGAGCACAACCCCAAGGTGCGGCTGGTTGGCGTGGAGCCCAGCCGGGGACACAGCATCCAGGGCCTCAAGAACATGGCCGAATCGATCGTCCCGGGCATCTATGAGCCCGATCTCCTCGACGAGAAGATCGAGGTATCGGACGGGGAGGCCTTCGCCGCTGCGCGGCGTCTCTCAGTTGAGGAGGGGATCTTCGTCGGGATGTCGAGCGGCGCGGCCCTCGTCGGGGCCATGCGCGTTGCTGAGCGCATGAAGTCGGGCGCGGTTGTTGCGGTGTTCCCCGATCGTGGAGAGCGGTACCTGTCCACGGTCTTGTTCAGGTCTGTTTGTGCGGATTGCCCACCATAGTCGCGGTGTGGACCCATCGCCAGCGGTAGACTCCCAGGAGAGGAGCCCATGAACCGGAGTTCCGGAGTACTGATCGCGATCCTCAGCGTGCTCTGTGTCGGCCTGTCAATCAACACGGTCGTCCAGGCGCGGTCTCGCACGCCCGCCCCGGCCACCGAGGAGTTGCTGAAGGCCGACCCAGCCTGCGACCCCGGAACGGAGGATGGCGCCATGCCTCTGGAGGAGGTCGGCTTCGAGGATATCGAGGTGCCGCCGGACGCCGCTCCGCTGGGCTTTGTGGGAGAATGGCTGAACGAGGGGGCGGACGTCGGTAGTCTGAGTCGGATTACGGTGACCAACGAGGAGGACGGGCTCCGCATTCAGCCGTGGTCAGCTGATGAGGATGGCGAGAGGCCCTACGGTCCGCCGCTTGAGTTTGCTGCCGATACCAACCCCGCCGAGATCACCTGGGATGTGGGCTTCGCCCAACAGCGCATTCGGCTCGCCGTCATGCCGGATGGCATACTCCGCGTCGATCGCCTCGCCGAGTGCATGAACCACACCTGTGGCGTGTCTCAACCCGTGACTACCGAGACGTTCTACCGGGCAACTCAGGACGACCTGTCGGCGCACGCAGAGGCAGTCGCACAAGCCGGCCTGATGTGCGTGCCGGAGATCCCGGGCGGCGGTTGACCGGCACCCTAACTAACGGCCGCGGTCTGCGGCCATGCAGAGGGCACAGAAAGCCCTGAACGGCAGCCTTTGCGCCCAGTCACAGTCCAGACGGAGGAGTGTGACGCGCGGCACAATAACCGAACATAGGTTTGGGTGTGGCCCGCTCCGGGTATACCTGTAAGTGAAACCCTCCCTTTGACGCACTGAGCGCGCCACGGCCC
>CBFDAZ010000533.1:0-4550 GCA_965602825.1 uncultured bacterium | reverse complement strand
TGCCGCGGACGAGGCCCGCCCGGATCCACTCCGGCTTGCCTGCGAAGGTGTCCCTGAAGCTGGTTGGCTCGGGAATCTCCGCTTCCGGAAATGCCCCCTTGTGGCGTTCGGCGGGGATGAAGGGCCCGTGAATCGCCTTGTGAGACAGGTACAAGCAGAAGGGCCTCTGACGGTCTCGATCGAGCCAGCGGGTGGCGTAGTCGGTGAGGATGTCGGTCATGTAGCCTTCGGCCCTCAGGTCGGTGCCGTTCTCGTTGAGGTCCGGGTCGATGTGCTGCCCCTGGCCCCGGAAGCTGAGCCAGTGGTCGAAGCCCGGCCTCGGGTCGGCCCTTGGCTGCATGTGCCACTTGCCGACGTAGGCCGTCTCGTAGCCTTGGCCCTGCAGGATCTGGGGGAACGATCGGAGGTCAGGGTCGTAGTCGTTGGCCTCGTTGGTGCGTACGTTATGCACGTGGGCGTACGTGCCGGTCAGGAAACACGCGCGACTCGGGGAGCACAGCGAGATCGTCACGAAGGCGTTCTCGAACTTCACTCCCTCGTCGGCGATCCGGTCGATGTTGGGGGTCTGCAGGAACGGATGCCCCATGCAGCTCAGGCCGTTCCAGCAGAGATCGTCGATCAGGATGAAGACGATGTTGGGCTGTCGGCGCGGAGCGGTGTCGGCCGCGCGCGGCATCGCCAGCGGCGAGAGGGCCATCCCGCCTCCGGCGGCAGTCATCCGGCGAAGCGCTTCACGTCGGTCAATCCGATCGGGCATTTCCGTGTCCTCCTGTAGTCCGGTTCAACAGACTGAGGTGAATCTCGTCTGACGCCGGGCTTCTCGTGTCACTGCCGCCGCCGCGGCGAGCGCTCGAAGCGACGGTCCAGCTCCCCAAGGGGCAAGGTGAGGATTATCGGGTCGCCGTGCGGACAGAGGCCGGGCGTCTGGGCTCCGGCGAGGTCTCGCACGAGTTTCTCCATGTCCCGTGTCTGCAATTTCTGCCCCGCCTTCACGGCGGCGTGGCAGCAGGCGGTGACCAGCGCCCGCTCCCGGCGCGCGTCGAGCTCCGGCGGCACGTCGTCGCCCGCCATCTCCTCAGCCAGGCCGCGAAAGGCCTCCTCGTAGTTCTTCCCCTCCAGGAAAGCCGGGATCGCCCGGATCAGCCACGCGGACTTCCCGAAGGGCTCCACCTCGAAGCCCATCTCGCTCAGCACGCCGATGTTCTCCTCCACCACGCCCGACTCCGCAGGGGAGAGCTCGACCGAGACCGGCACGGTCAGCCTCTGCGAGCGGGCCATGCGTTCCGCTGCCTGTTCGCGGACGCGATCGAACAACACGCGCTCCGACGCGCGGTGCTGGTTGATGAGCGCCAGCGCATCGCCCGTCTCAACCACGATGTAGGTGTTGTGGAGCTGCCCGAGCACGCGGGCCTCCAGGAGCCGATGCTCCCGCTCATCCTCGAAGGGCAGCGTGCTGGCCGCAGAAGTGGACAGCGGCTCGCCGGCATGCACCTCGACGCCCTCATCGTGCTCGTCGACCCGGTCGGCGAAGGGGCTCGCGCCCGGCCACGAGGGGCCGTCGGCCAGGCGTAGCGGCCGTCTCCCCTCGGTCTCCCCGATGGCCGCCTCACCGATCAGGTCTGCACCGCGCAGCGCCTCCGCGGCGGCCCTCTCGACGAGGCTGTGGATCTCCCACGGCCGGCTGAAGCGGACGTCGATCTTGGTCGGGTGCACGTTCGGGTCGACCAGAGGCGGGATGATCTCGATGCTCAGCGCGCACACCGCCTGCCGTCCCGTGGGGAGCAGCCCTCCATACGCGGCGGTCAGAGCATGACTCATCATCCGGCTGCGGACGAATCGCTGGTTGATGAAGAAGTGTTGGTGGGTCCGGTTGGCGCGCGTCAGCCGGGGCGTCGAGAGGTAGCCCGAGATCCGGATGTCCGGCGACTCATAGGTCACCGGCAGGAACTCGCGGGCACTCGTCGCGCCGTACATCATCGTCAGGACCGGCTTCATGTCCCCGGTGGCCGGTGATACGAAGCCCGCAGCGCCGTCGTGGGTCACGCGGAACCCGATGTCCGGGCGGGCCAGCGCCAGACGCTGAACCCAATCAATGCAGTGCCCGCGTTCGGTGTTTGAGACCTTGAGGAACTTCTGGCGAGCGGGTGTATTGAAGAACAGGTCGGCAACCTCCAGGGCCGTCCCCGGCGCGCAGCCGACCGACCGGACGTTGGTCAGCTCCCCACCCTCGACGGTCACCTCCGTGCCCTCATTTGCGTCGTGCTCGCGGGTGACCAGGCGCAACCGCGAGACGGCGGCAATGCTCGGTAGCGCCTCCCCCCGGAAGCCGAGGGTCAGCACCTTCGCCAGCTCCTCGGCATCCGAGATCTTGCTGGTAGCGAAGCGCTGGAGGGCGAGGACGGCATCATCCGCGTCCATCCCGCAGCCATCATCGGTGACGCGCACCAGGCGCTTGCCACCATCCTCCAGGTCCACCGTGATGCGCCGGGCGCCGGCGTCGATCGCGTTTTCGACCAGCTCCTTCACGACGCTCGCCGGGCGCTCCACCACCTCGCCGGCGGCGATGCGATTAGCCGTATCGTCGTCCAGTACAATGATCCTGCCCATCCGCTACCTCGAAGATGCGGGAGTCGTCCGTGCCCGCGGGTCTCCCGGCCCGCGCCGTAGGCCACAGACGGCATCGGGGCTGAGGCCCCTCGTACACCACAGCGCCGCCACACGGCATTGCGAGCCGTTCGTGGCGACGGAGCTCCGGCTCCGTCGGACGTTTCCTTCGCGCAACGATACCGATTTCCCCGCGTGCGGTGAATGGCCTGCCGCTGCACCCGGCTTCGTCGGACACACGAAGGAACGGACGGCGGCGCGGCTCAATAGACGTTCCACCCGAGTTGCGGCAAGGGAGTTGCCCACATGGCTCCATCACTTCTCAGCCGTGCAGGGCTGACAGGCGCACTGCTTCTCCTGGCCGTGAGCCTCGTGCACGCCATGCCGACCGTGTCACAGCAGGACGGCCGGACTCTCCTCACCGGCGATGCCTACCGCGCGACCTTCCGCCCCGAGACGGTCGGCCTCGATCTTGAGATGAAAGGGCCCGACGGCGAGTGGCATGCTGTGGCGAACCGATCGGGAACGACCGCCTTCGCCTACTTTCGCGGCGGCGAGGAGCACCTGGCCACCGGGGTCCGGGCGACATGGGCGATTGAGGAGCGCAACGAGGCTATCGCCATTGGTCAGCAAGCGGCTCTCGACCCGCTGAAGGGAACGGTGCTGGAGCTGAACTTCATCTGCGGCGACGCGGGGGTGCTGATTGGGGCGCGGCTGGACTCGGCCGGTGACGACGGCACCCTCTGGTCGCCGCCCCGGATCCCGCTTTCGCCCGACGAATGGGACGGGTACCTCTTCTGGGCCGCCACCGGCCAGCGGCACGAAGGCCGCATGTCGCAGCTCGGCCCGGAACCGACCTACGCCGGCGTATCGCCGTGGGAGCAGCAGGGCGACACCGTGTCCAGCCTCGACCCGGAGCATTCAGCGCTGATTGTCCAGTCAGACCGCCTGGGGCGCGGCCTGGGTGTCGTCTTCATCGAGTACGCTGACCGCTGGCCCGATGCACACATGTTCCTCCAGCGCCATACGCCCGCGGCGATGTACCTGTATGCCGGGGACTCGCCGGCGGCGACTGCCGAGAGGCTGCGTTGGGCGTGGCTGGCGCCAATCGAGGATGGGGGAGAAGAGGCCGCCGTCGAGCGGCTAGTGGTGTTGGGAGAGCAACTGGCCCGTGACTTCCAGCCGGTCGCCCCCCCTGTGCCCGAGACATGGAAGCGCCCCCTCCCGGACTTCTCCGCCGCCCTCAGGAGGCCTGAGCCCGTGCCCGACATCTCGGACGCCGTCGTCTACACGATCAACGAGTACACTCGGTCGGACTACGGCGTCGAACTCGCCAGGAAGGTCGGCTCCGATGTGCTGGTGCGCGGCTGGTTCAAGTGGGCCCAGGCGCCTCCCGTGAACGAGTACCGGGAGATCCCGGAGAGGATCCGCGCGCTTGGGGCGCTGTTCGGCGGCGGGATCACCTGCAGTGCGCTCTACCACGGCGAGAACAACCTGACCGAAGAGCAGGTCCTCGACATGGCGACCCGCGGCCCCGCCGGGCAGCTCATCGACGCCTGGGAGGAGCCGAACGTCCGCCACGGATCGCTCTCCAGCCCCGCCTACCTTGACTACCTCTTCCGCTGGTGCCGCGAGCAGATCGACGCCGGGGTGGACTACCTGTTCATGGACGAGATCACCGCCGCCCTCAGTGGGCTGGAGGGTTACGACGACCATTCCCTCGCCGACTTCCGGCAATACCTGTTGGAGCACTGCCCCCAGACCGAGGGCTGGGAGCCCGACGACGCCCGCTGGCGGACCGAGTTCGGCATCGACCTGGCGGACCGGCAGGTCTGCCCGACCGGCAGCATGGAGTTCTTCGACTACCGCGCCTATATACGTGCGGAAGGCCTCCTCGAGAAGCCCTCGGTGCCCGAGAACGCGCTGCAGCCGTTGTGGGGGCAGTT
>CBFDAZ010000532.1:0-4551 GCA_965602825.1 uncultured bacterium | reverse complement strand
GTCCCGTCAGCGCGCTCCGGGAAGTAGTGGATGACGCCCAGCTTCAGGCTGCCGGTGCCCCGGGCCCAGACGGAGAAGCGATAGCGCAGGCCCACGGCCACCGGCGCCGTCGCGGGGTGAATACGCCCCCAGTGCTTGCCCTGCTTCTCGGTTGCGCGCAGGGAGGCGCCGCGCTCCCCCGCGTGGACGCAAGCGGCGTCGGCTACCGCAGACAGCTCCCCCGACCAGTAGTCGGGACAGAACCAGTTGGCGGGTTGCTGCTCGGCGTCAACGGCCTCAAAGCCCGGGTTCCGCAGCAGGTTCTCCTCGGCTGCGGCGCCAAAGGCCAGCACCGCCAGAAGCGCCCACAGGGCGAAGCTGAGGTGTCTCACCGATCTGCGCATCCTGTTCCCTCCTACGAGTTCGCCGCGATGAAGTCCCGTATCCAATTCGCCTGCTCCTGGTGCCCGTCGATCAGTACGGCCGCCAGGACGGAGTACCCGTCCAGCGTGCCGGCCTCGATGTGCCGCAGGACCACCTCCCACTGGTGCTTCAGGAGGTCCATCGGCACCGGCGCCGCCGTCGGGTAGTCTCTCAGGTAGCAGCCCATGATGAGCGGCTTCCCGGGGAAGAGCTCCCGGCAGTGTGAAATGTACTCGTCGAGGTGAGGGAGGTTCACTGCCTCCCAGACCCAGAGGTTGACGATGTCCATGAACGGCTCGAACCCGGCCCATTCCTCGGGCGCGAACTCGTGGGTGTAGACGACCGCCCACAGCTTCAGGTCGGGGTCCGCGCTCTTGAGTGCGGTGTAGATCTCCGCGTATTGCTCGGGCGTGCAGCTCTCGCGCTTGATCAGGCCCCGCATGTCGTCGTGTATCGCCCCCGTGACGTTGGGGAAGTCGCACGAGAGCTGGCTGACCTGCGCCGCCTCCTGCTTCACTGACCCGGGTGCGGCGTCGATCCAGTGGGCGATGCCACCGTCGTCCGTGCGCCGCCACTTCCACTTCGCGATATCGCACACCACCTCATCGAGATGGGAGAGCTTCCCCATGGCCAGCTCCGTGTTCGGGTGGAACATGTAGCAGGCGCGGCTCAGGCCGAAGTACTCACATCCCTCGCCCACACCGAAGATCGACGGAAAGACCCCGGGGTCCAGCCCCTGCCCTTCCCAGACCCAACCGACATCCCTGAGTCTCATCGGAATCCCCCGGTTCTAGCGTGATTGGCCTCCGGGTGCTGATTCCGGCCGCACCCCTCGCAGGCCTTCTCGCACTTGCCGGCGAGGTATACCTGGGCCGCCCGCCGAAGGGTCCGGCCCCGGCCGCCGAACGACCGCAATGAGGTGACGATGGGCATGTCCAGGAACATGACTCGGAGACTGCTCCGAAGACCCGCCATTCCCCCGTGGGGGCGGAGCTCCCGCTCCGCCCCGTCAAAGCCGTTCGTAGGTCGGAGCGCCTGCTCCGACGCCGTCCTATCCTCATCGCTTCGGCGTGCCCCACCGCGGCATGCCCAACTCCTACCAGGGCTCTGCATCGTCGCGTTCGGCCTCACATTCACCGGGGGTGCCGCCATGGCCGATGAGGTGCTGTTCGACTTCGAGGGTGGGTTCGACTTCGCGGGAGTCGAGGCTCGCGATGTTGAAGTCAGCGAGTCGAAGACCGACGACGGCTCGGCCCTGCGCATCGAGAGCGCCCACAATCAGGAGTGGCCCGGGATCACGCTGCCCGCTCCCGAGGGCCACTGGGATCTCGCCCGCTATGAGTACCTGGAGCTGGACGTGCACAACGTGGGCGACAACGACGCGCGGGTGATGGTCCGCGTAGACAATCCGGGCGCCGACGGCCGGAGCCACTGCGTGCAGACCGGGATCGACCTGACGCCCGGCGAGAAGGGCGTCCTGCGCGCCGACCTGCCCCACCCGCTGCACGACAGCGATGGGAACCCCATCGAGCTGTTCGGCATGAGAGGCTACCCGGGCAGCCCCACGGGGCTCGCGACCTTCGACCCGACGAACGTGACCCAACTGCTCGTCTTTGTGCCCACCCCCCGGGCGGACCACGTCTTCGAGATCGACAACATCCGCGTCGGCGGGACCTACGATCCGGGCACCGGGGGCATCGACGAGTTCTTCCCCATGATCGACCGCTTCGGCCAGTACATCCACAAGGACTGGCCGGGCAAGGTCCATGGCGAAGCGGGCCTGGAAGCGAACATCGAGGCCGAGCGCGCCGATCTGGCGGCTCACCCCGGACCCGACGGCTGGAACCAGTATGGCGGCTGGGAAACCGGCCCCACGCTGGAAGCCACCGGCTTCTTCCGCGTCGAGAAGCACGAGGGCAAGTGGTGGCTGGTGGATCCGGAAGGCAAGCTCTTCATCTCGCACGGTATCGACTGCATCGGCGGCCGCGGCGACAGCACGCCCCTCGATGACCGAGAGCACTGGTACGCCGATCTTCCGGCTGCTGAGTCTGAACTGGGGCAGTTCTACGGCAAGGGCCGCAGCATCCACTACTACTACGAGGGCCGGACGCCGCGCACCTTCGACTTCGGGGCAGCGAATCTCAATCGCAAGTACGGGGATGACTGGCAGTCCGCGTTCGCGGACATCACACACCGCCGCCTGCGTAGTTGGGGCCTCAACACCATCGCCAACTGGTCTGACGCGGGGATCTACTTCATGCGGAAGACGCCCTACGTCGCCACCATCCACTTCGGCGGGAAGATGCTCGAGGGCAGCCAGGGCTACTGGGGCAAGTTCCGTGACGTCTTCGATCCGAGCTTCGCGGACGAGATCCGCAAGCGGATGGCCGGAGAGGTCGAGAAGAGCGCCGGAGACCCCTGGTGCATCGGCTACTTCGTGGACAACGAGATCGCCTGGGGAGACGATGTCTCTCTGGCTGTCGCAGCTCTGGCTTCGCCGCCCGACCAGGTGGCCAAGCAGGCCTTCATCGACGACCTGAAAGCGAAGTACGCCACCACCGACAAGCTGAACGAGGCGTGGGGCACGGGTCACGCCTCCTGGGACGCCCTGCTGCAGTCCCAGGAGCCTCCTGACCGGGACAAGGCCCGGCAAGACCTCAAGGCCTTCTACACGAAGACAGCGGAACGCTACTTCGAGACGATCCGGGACGCCGTGAAGGAGGTCGCGCCGGACCAACTCTACCTCGGCTGCCGCTTCGCCTGGGTGAACCCGCTGGCCGTGGCCGCCGCGGTGAAGTACTGCGATGTGGTGAGCTACAACCTCTACCGGCGGTCGGTGGCGAACTTCGAGCTTCCCATCGAGGCCGACGTCCCGCTCATCATCGGTGAGTATCACTTCGGCGCCCTGGACCGGGGTCTGTTCCACACCGGCCTGGTGCCTGTCGAGAGCCAGGAGGCGCGTGCGGAGACCTACAAGGACTACGTCCAGGGGATGCTCCGCCATCCGCAGTTCGTGGGCTGTCACTGGTTTAAGTACCGGGATGAGGCGACCACCGGGCGCCCGCTGGATGCCGAGAACTACCAGATCGGCTTCGTGGACATCTGCGATACGCCCTACCCCGAAACCATCGCTGCCTGCCGCGAGGTCGGGTACGGGATGTACGAGTACAGAGCGGGGAACTGATGGCAGGTGTGATCGGGAGTGACACGATGAGGCGACATCCGTTAGCCTCTTTGGCAGCGTTGATGACCGGCATCGTCATCTGCGCCGTGGGCGCGGCTCTGGCCCAGGACGAGGCGGTCTTCGGCATCCCCTACCGGACCGACCCACCCTTCGCCATTGACGGCGGTCTCGGGGACTGGAGCGACATCCCCACCGCCCTCATCTACGACCAGCCGGAGCAGGTCGTGCATGGGCCGGGCTCATGGACCTCGGCCGAGGATCTCAGCGGCAAAGTGCGCCTCGCCTGGCGGCACAGCCACCTGTACCTCGCGGCCGAGGTGACCGATGACCAGTTGCGACAGAGCCGCCAGGGCGACTCGATCTGGCAAGGGGACCACGTCGAGTTCTTCATCGACGCCGCGCCCGACCTGGAGCCCGAACGAGAGCCCTTCGGCGAGGGCCAGTTCCAGTTCGCCTTCAGTCCGGGCAACTTCCTGACGACCGGCGATGCCCTGACCGACTGCGCCCCCGAAGTCTTCTGCTTCCGCCCGCGAGCGATGGTGGTCGAAGACGTTGATCTCGCCGCCCAACGCCTGCCGGCCGGCTGGACCATTGAGGCGGCGGTGCCGTGGGCCCTGTTGGACGTCGATGCCCCAAGAGAAGGCACACTCCTGCGATTTGAGGTCGCGCTCTCCGACACCGACTCCCCCGAGCCCAGGCAGGAGTCTTTCATGACCTCCTCTGCGGAGACGTGGGGGCACCGGCGCTCGCGCCTCAGCCTCGCGGCGCTCGCCGGCGCCGACGGCCAACCGCCGCCGGTCGTCCGCAAGCTGGCCATTCTCGACGAGGGGCAGATCGAGCAGGGCCAGGACCAGTCCGTCAGCTTTGAGGCGCCTGCCGTACCCGAGGGACGGGACGCGGTGCTGTCCCTGAATGCGCGCCTGCAGACCGAGCGCGTCGCCGGACACACCTACGCGCTCAAGCTC
>CBFDAZ010000531.1:0-4556 GCA_965602825.1 uncultured bacterium | reverse complement strand
GCCGTCGGATCGCTGGCATCCACTTACGCCCTCTTCCCGGGTGTGCCGGATAACGCGCTGCTCGACGTCGTCGCCGGTCGCCAGGACGCAACACCACCGGTCGAGCCGGGGGACGAGGTTCTGCTGCGCCTGCTGGTCAGCGGGGAGCTGCGCAAGTACACGCGCGATGGCGAAGAGGTCACCCAACCGACGGGGAACGCGGACCTTGAGTGCAGCCGCGCCTTCATCCATGCGATAGCGACGGGCGACCGGTCCGGTATACGGTCCGATCTGGGCGACGCCATTCGCACGCTGAAGGTGACCCTGGCCGCCAACCAAGCCGCCGCGACCGGAAACGTGATCCCCATACCATGACCCCCAGGGCTCACAGGAGGTGCTCAGTGCGGTACCCATTGGCGTTCGCTTCCGTGTTCCTCCTCCGCGGCACTCTCGCCGGCGCCCAAAGCCCCCCGCCCTTCCATGCGTTCCGCGCTGCCGGTGTGCCCGCCGACTACCCAACGACCCAGGACTATCTGCGCGTGCTGTCGCAGTGGCCGAGCTACGCCGAGACCGATTGGCATGAGGTCGAAGGCGACCCAACCATGGCCTACTACGGCCCGGGCGAGTCCGGCTGGGGCATGATGTGCCACGCCTCGGCGATGTTCTGCTACGCCCTACTGGCTGCCGATCCCGCGTACGTGCCGTGGGAAGACGGGCCCGACCGGGATGCGCTCCTGAAGCGACTGAACCAGGGCCTCAGGTTCATGACGCGCTGCCACGTCAGCGGAGACATGGCTTGCACCGATGGGAAGAAGTGGAGCGACACTCACAACAAGTGGCACTCGGCAACCTGGGCTGAGAACATGGGCGCGGCGGCCGATCTGGTCTGGGACAAGCTGACGCCGGAGAACCGGGACGCCGTGCGCCGAGTGTTGACCTACGAGGCCGAGCGGCTGAGCGAAGAGCCGATCCCCTCGGGCGCTTTCTCCGACACCAAGGCCGAATCGAACGCGTGGAATGCCTCGGTCATCGCTCGCACAGCAGTCATGTCTCCCGATGATACACGGGGCCCAAAGTGGCGCGAGAAGGCCATCGAATGGGCCATGAACACCCTCTCGGTGCCTCAGGACGCCGAAGATGGATCCGTTGTTGACGGGCGAGCCGTCAAGGACTGGGTCCACACAGTCAACGTGCACGAGAGCTTCGCCAGCGAAAACCACGGCTACTACCACGTGTGCTACATGTGGTGGCCCATGTGGTGCCTGGCCTCGGCCCATTACAGCTTCGCGAGCCACGGGCAACCCACACCCAAGAGCACGTTCCACCACTGGCGCGACCTGTTCTCCGTGCTTAAGCGCTGCTACCTCTCCGACGGAAGATTCGCCTACGTGGGCGGCAAGGACTGGCCCCGATACGTCTACGGACTTACCGCGGCCATGCCGGCCTACGTCGTGTTGGCTGATGAGCTGGAGGAGCCCGCGGCCCGCGCGATGGAGCGCGAGGCCTTCCGGCGCTATGAGTGGGAGCAACTCTACAATGGCGACGGCTCGTTCCTCGGCAAGCGGTTTGCAGACCTGAAGGCGTCCGGCCCGAGCGGCTACCGCGCCTACTGCCGGTACGAGGGCGACGAAGCCATCATGTTGGGACTGGCCTACCTCCTCCACAAGCTGAAGCCGGCCGCGCCTGCGCCGAGAGGCGGCCGCCTGAACGACATGCTGCGGGGAGGGTTTGAGTGTCCCGAGGCACAGATCGTCTTCAGGCGGGATGACGAGCGCTTCGTGGGCTGGGGCTGGAAGACCCGCACCGGTCGGCCGCAGGGCATAGTGGCCGTGCCCGACGATCCTGCGCTCTGCGAATGGGCATACAACCTGTGCGGCTCGTTTGAGATCGACGGCGTGCAAGGGAGGCCCTTCATATCCGCCCGCAATCAGGGCCTTCTCGAGGGTGGCCTCTGGTCGGCCGGCACCGTGGAATGGGGACGTGACAGGCCTCCACGGGAGAACACACCGCGTTGGCTGCAGGTCGTGGACGACAACGTCCGTGTGAAGACCATCGTTCGCCCGGATCACCCCATATTCAGCCGTCCCCACAAGATATCCGACCTGAGCAGTCTGACCGATCTTGACTCCATCAAGGCCGCCTCGCCGGACTGGACGGTCCTGGCCGAGAACGAGCGCGGCTGGCCCTCGATCGTGGAGGCGCAGGTGGGCGAGGGCAAGATCGTGGTCTGCATGAATGGGGCGGACGCTGACTACACGGACGGCAAGCCCGGGGGCAAGCTCTTCGAGAACCTCATGGCCTATGTCAAGGCGCACTCGTCCGGCCCGGTTGGCTACATCGCGCAGCAGAACTCGACTCTGGCGGCTCTCGAGAAGTACGGGATGGCGTTCGAGGCCATCGGCCGGCTGGTAACCGGCGACCTCCCGAAGTTCGGCGCAATCATCATGGACCGGGGCTCGAACCCCGACGTCCGCGCGGAGGGCTGGCGACTGGTGAGCTTTGCTGAGGAGGGAGGGTTGCTGCTCCGGTTCTGCCTTCAGGACTCGGAGTGGGAAGAGGATCAGCTCTCCGGCCTGCGGCCGAAGGGTGCGGTCACCCATCACATCGGCTGCCTCGCCTTGCCCGACGGGCGGACAACCGCCGTGTGCGAATTGGCCCTCGCCAACCGTCGTCTCAGCCTCCGCAGGATGGATGGCCTCAACTGGAACCTTGGCAATGACATCTTCAATGGCAACGAGCGCGTGCTCTACACTTCGGCAGAGCGTATGGTGGTGCAGGGCGTTGGGGGGGAGCCGAGAGAGGCGGATCTGCGGGGCAACTGGGTCAACGTGGACGACAGTATGGGCCTCGCAGTCGGTGGGCCTGTCCGACTGTGCTTGATCGATCGAGCCACGCGGACGGCGCCGCATCGAAGCTACTGCTACGAGACGCTGGCCTTGCGCCCGTCAGGCACGCAGGAGGCTGCGGAGCTGCGCGAATATGAACCGGGGCGCCGGGTGCTTGACCATGTCTCCGTATACTACTCGGGCGCCGGTCATGCCCGGACGCGGGAACTGGCCGACCAGCTTCAGTGTCTAGAGACGAGGGCCGACGGAACATCAGCGGCGCTCGTGCCGGGTGCTGCGGGAGCGCGTTGTGTGGTGGTGTGGAACTTCAACGAGGCAGCCCGCACCGTTGCTCTGGCGGGCGGCGGAATGCCGCCCGGAGCGGCGGTCGAAGTGCCGGGAATGAGCGCGGCAGCCTGGAGATTGACCGGAACGAGGGGCGATCGAGCAAGACCGCAGCGGGTCAAGTAGGGCGGCGAGCGACCCATCCGGCGACGGGGACTACTCACGCTACGCCCGGGGGTATCTTGCTCCCCGGGCGCAGGTTTGCCGGCGCAAGATCGCGCGGTCATCTACGCGATCGGTTGGCCAAGATCACTCGGTCTTGCCCCGCCTCTTGTCGCGCCGCTTCTTGAGCTTCTCCTTCCGCTCCTTCTTGGTGGGCATCGCGCGGGCGGGCTTCTTTTCCTTGTCGCGGCCCTTGGGCATCTGGTATCACCACCTGACGTTCGTCCCTTTGCGGGGGAGCACGGGGTCCACCCAACCAACTCCTACCCCGTCTTGGTACGATACCCACCCCTAAAGGGTTGCTCGTGGCTGTGTCTCTCTTCGACGCGGACCCGGATGATCCTTCAAGCCCCACCAGCCCAGCCGCAGGTCACGGTGAGGAGCGGGCAGACACAGTGAGGGCTATCGGGAACAAGACGCACCGAGAACAACTCAACCACACAGACTCGTACAACAGATGAAGGAGACGACGATGGTTTCCGCAGGTCAACCACCGACAATGCCGCAACCGGTGCCCCCCGCGCAGAAGTCCAGTCCATGGCTGGGGATCGCGATCGGCTGCCTGGCCTTGACGGTCGTCGTACTGCTCGCCGGCGTGGGCATCGGCCTGGCAGTGTGGCGCCCATGGGAGAAGAAGGGTCCGGACCAGCCTCCCCTCACAGGAGCGGTAGATACGGATGTCGAGGTCATGAGTGATGAATTGACCGACCAGTTCGACGAGATCCCCGTTGGTGAAGTGGACAAGGGAGCGGCGGGAGACGATGTCACCCACAGCCCGGCCTTTCTGACGATCAACGCGGCGAACACGCCGGCAACCGGCGCCAAGTTCAAGCTGTTTGGGGAGGATGGGAGCGCCATTGACTCCGGCGTCGTGCCGGCGAGCGTGGAGGTGCCCGCCGACTCGCGCTGCAAGCTGGTCGTTAGCAAGGGCGGGTACAAACCGTGGGAGGACTGGCAAGCAATCGGGGCCGGAGGATCGTCACAAGACGTCTCGGTGCGCCTCGAGGAGCAGCCCCCGAACACCGTCACCGTGAGCGTCTGCACCGCAACGGGCAAGAAGGCCAATCAGTGGTGTCCCACGACCACGAGGAAGGACTTCGCCAAGGGCAGAGAACCGGCTACGTGCACCACTCACAAGCCACCACCTGGGCGCGTGGCCGTGAAGGTCTGCACCACTTCGGGCAAGCGCGCCAATCAGTGGTGCCGCACCGCAGTGACCCAGACGTTTGACAAGAACCGCGTCCC
>CBFDAZ010000530.1:0-4562 GCA_965602825.1 uncultured bacterium | reverse complement strand
GAGGAACGGCGCCGGACAGCGTGACTTGCTCGGGCACCCGCAGGGCATCGGTGATACGGTAGGCGCCGGGGCGCAAGGTGACGAGCCGGCTCGTGTCGGCAGCCGCGTCCAGGGCAGCCTGGATCGCCGCCGTATCATCCGCCACGCCATCGCCGACGGCTCCGTACTCGACGGGATCAACCGGCAGCCAGGCGGCCAATACAGCCATCGCCAGCGGGTTCACAGCCGCGAACATGGTGGACGCTCCTTCGGAGCTGCGGTCTAGCCCGGATTACTCACGACAAACGTTGCGGGCAACCCGCTCTTTTGAAAAAGAGCCGGTTTCCCGCGCCCTTCCGGCAGAAAACTCTGTGCCGCTGTCAGTGCTTGCCGTAAGGCACACTGTGCTGCGGATAGCCCCACCATGGGACTACGGATGCAGGTCCGTAACGGCCTCCCCGCTGCTGTTGGCGGCTCGGGCCGCAGTGCATCGTGAATGATGCGGGCCAGCTGAGTAGGCGGGCCGTTGCTGGGAGCGCGGGGCGCCCTCGCCCGCTGGAGTGGCTTGCGGTGGCCCCGAGGTGGTGGTCGTCCCCTCGGCCCGGCGCGCGCCATCACGGCCACGGCGCCCTCACCCCCAACCCCTCTCCCAGCCTGTACCACACCGCCACAGCGGGAGAGGGGAGAACGACGAAGCGACAGTCGGGCAATCAGGCGATACCATGGCGATCACCCGGGACGCGCCACCAGATGCCGGCGGAGTCTGCTCACCTCCCCAGCCTCTCCTTCGCCTTCTCGTCGGTCGGCACGTTGAGGGGATCATCGGTCAGGCAAAGCAGGTCGAGGCGCGGGTTCATCTCCGCGGTGGCGGGGCCCTCGCGAGCGTAGATGCGGAAGGTGAAGGGGCCCGCCTCGAGATTGAGGGTGATCGCCTGCCCCGGCGGGACCGTCGTCGAGCCGCCTCCGCGGCCCGTCCAGTGCCACTGCCCCTCATTCACGCCACAGTTGCCGAGGACCTGATTGCCGCTCAGCGTGACCTCGTCACCAGGGAGCACGATCCCGAACGACTGATCGCCTCCGCCCGGGTACCGTACGCGCGCCCAGAGCGTCCAGCGACCCGCGCGGGGAATGCCCACCGTGTACTCGGCGTACCACGGCTGGGGCTGCTGCATGTCCGGGCGACCGGTGCAGACGAGCACGTCGCCGAAGGCCTCGGGGTCCTCAACGCCGACGTCGGAGCCCCGCGCCATCTGGCCCTCGAGGCTGTCGAAGTCCGTGGCCCGGAGGAAGATCATCTGCGGGGGACGGATCCGCACCTCGGCGTTCTCGAGGGCGGCGCGGAGCTCGTCGGCGTCGAGATCCCACGAGAAGAGCGTCGTGCGCACGGGCCCGACGGGGATGACGGGCTTGCCATCCTCGACCTCGAACGGGATCTCTTCGCAGAGGAAGGTCACAGCGGCGAGCGTATCCGTCTTGGCATTCAGCACCACGAGCCCCTCGCGGGCGTAGTGCCAGATCGTGGCGACGGAGGGCAAAGCGCTGTCCGGTGCGACATAAGCGCGCACGTCGTGGGTGCCCCCGACGAGCGGAACTTCCTCCACCCGCGCGAATCGGCCTGGCGTGATGCCGGCCAGGCCCAAGGTACTCCCGGGCACCATCGCAAAGTCGGCGCCCGGTTCCCGCAACATTGCCCGCACGCGGTCGGGTACGTGTCCGAGCATCCGCATGCCCTCATACCACCCCACGATGCGCAGGATCTCGGGCGTCAGCGGGTGAGCTTCCATCTGGCCGAAGCTGGTCTGGAGCGAGACCGGGACATCGTACGCCAGCGACTTGCACATCAGGTACTCGACCTCGTCGAATTGCAGGCCGTCGGTGTTCTGCCCCTTCGGCCAGATGCCGAACCAACCCAACTCGCCGGGCATCATGTCCGCGCGCACGGACAGCATGTAGGCCACCGACTTGTCGATGTGCTCCTTCACCGTCGGCCAGTTCTCCACGGGGGCTCCCGAGATGATGGCGCCGTGGAGTGTGTTCAGGTAGGTGTCAACGGTTGAGCTGCGGGCGAAGGAGTGCCAGAGCAGGTGGGTCATGACGGTGCCCATGTGGATGATGGGCCGCTTCTCGAACCGCTTCACCGCCTGCTCCTGGAAGTTGGAGACGTAGTGGTTGAAGCGGCGCCGGTCCACGTCCTCGCCGCCGTCGAAGTAGACCATGTCGAAGCCGCAGGTGTTGAAGATGCCCGCGATGCGGTCGGCGACCTCGTCCATCAGGTCGGTCTCCTGATCGATGATGTAGCCGTTGATGCAGCCATCCACGCCGAAGTGGCAGCCCACGTCTCCCGCGGCATGAGCGGCTGCCGTAGTGCCCCAAGCCCCCCGCGCACAGCCCAGGAAGGTGTCCCACGTGTCCTGGGGGCCGATGCTCTCGTATTGGATGATCTCGTCGCCGAGGATGACCTCCTGGTGCTTGACGACGCCGCCCTCCCAGCGCTTCTGGTCGCAGACGGGGCTGCCTGGCCACTGACTGAGGTCGGCCGCCGACTCGATCTCCGTCTGGTCCGCGGTGACGGCCCCGGCGAGAGTCATCTCCCGGTCCTTCCAGAAGCGCCGGTCAGGGACGGGAGTGACGTACGGATCGCGCTTCGAGACCTTGGAGACGAAGGTGTGCATACCGACGAGGATCCCGTGCTCGTGCAGCTTGTCCACGACCGCCTTCAGGCTCTCCATGCCGTTCGGATACCGGCTCTCGTTGAACAGGTAGTGTCCCGGCGACGTGCACCACGATCCCGAGCCCATCATCACTTGCTTGAGGCCGGCCTTCTCGCAGTACTCGATGACCTTGTCCACATCCGCCTCCCCGAAGCTGAGGAACCAGTACGAGCCTCGGGCCAGGTCCGTGTCCTTGACGGGAGTGCCGTCTGCATCTTCGTTCGTCAGCAGGCCGAAGGCGTGGGATGCCTGGTGGGCGATGCCTTTGAACTCCTCGGTAGGCGAGACAATCAGCGCGGCCGCCGCGCCTTCCATCTTCGGCCCGGGGGCGTCCTGCGTGGCGGCAGCCAGCGTGGCGAACTCCCCCGCCGAGCCGCGGCAGTCCACCTGGCGGTTGGCGGCCATGACGCAGACGGTTGTCTGCTCATCCCAGGCGGCGTTGAGGCGGCGGCCGACGTTCTGCGTGATGCCGACGGGTACCCGGACAACGTCCGCGCGCTCCGGTCGCGTTCCGGCGATGCTCTGCAGGCGGAACGCGATCCAGTCCGGCTGACGGTCGACGGCATAGGTGAACGTCGTGTCGATGTCCGCGAATTGGAAGGTCAGCTCGTCGTTGCTCAGGGCCACAGCGGAGGCATTGTGCGTCTTGCCCTCGTGCCGGATGGAGGCCAGGGCCAGCTTCGCTCCGGGGGCCAGGCACTCGCGGCCGCCGGCCTCGTCGATCAGGGAGGCCCAGGTCGCGTCGTCGTTCAGGACAATCCTGGCGCGCTGGTTCCCGATCGTGACCTCCGCTGCAGCCGACACCGACAGCAGAGCGGGGAGAGAGAACACCAGCAACGACAAGAGATGTCGCTCCATCGTCAGCCTCCTCTGACCACCTGGACCGATCTCGCGAGGTGTGGCAGGCAATTGGCTGCCCGGGGCACGGCGACCTCTGTAGTAGGCGAACCAGCCGAACCAGGAAGCGCCGGCCCGACTGCAGCGAGCGGTGGGCGCCCGGCGAGCCGTCAGACCTTCCTCGCCTACTCGTTCTCCCACGTCTCCGAGACGTAGTCGTAGGCCGCCAGGTAGCGCCGGAAGACCTGTTTCTGCCGTTCGAGCTCGTCTTCAGTCTCGGCCTCGGAACGCACCTGTACCATCGGCATGTTGCTGGAGGCGCGGAGTAGGCCCCAGCCCTGCTCGAAGGTGACGCGGGCACCGTCGATCGTCTCGACGTCGTGGCCGTCCTCGCTCATGCGCCGAGCCACGTCCCGCGCCACCTCGTATTTCCTGTCATCAGGGCACGGTATGCGGATCTCCGGGGTGACCACCATCGGGCGCAGCTCGCGGACGAACGCACTGAGCGGCCGGTCGGCTGCGGCCAGCGCCTGGACGAGTTTGAGCGCTCCGAAGATGGCATCGTCGTAGCCGTAGTAGTGCGTCTGCTCGCCGAAGAACGCATGGCCGCTGAACTCAACGCCGAGGCCGGCGCCGTGCTTCTTCATGGCCTTCTTGATGAAGGGGTGACCGGTGCGGGAGAACACGAACTTGCCGCCGGCATCGAGGACGTCGTCGCGCAACACATTGGAGCACTTGACATCGCCGACGACCGCCGCCCCGGGGTGTTCTCGAAGCAGATTGCGCGCCCAGAGCATGCCGACCCGATCCAGCCAGACCGTCTCCCCCAGCTCGTCAACGACGCCCAAGCGATCACCGTCGCCGTCGAAACACACGCCCAGGTGGGCCCCCGCGCGGGTGACCCGTTGAGCGAGCGCCTCGCGAGCCTGAACGAGCGCCGGATCGGGGAAGTGGTTGGGGAACGTCGGATCCAGGTCACAGAACAGCTCCACGACCTCGCTGCCGCCACGGCGCAGGACTTCAGGCGCGTAGAGT
>CBFDAZ010000529.1:0-4568 GCA_965602825.1 uncultured bacterium | reverse complement strand
GAGATCGTCGCCTACGACCTCACGCAGCCCGCTTGGGGCATCACCTGTCACGGGCAGATCGATGGCACGAAGTCCCTCATCCCCTGGAGGGGCCTGAAGTTCCCTCAGCTCTGGAGCCTGCCCACCGACCTGAAGGTCCACATCAAGGCGGGATCGCGCCTCTACGTCGGCGGCCCGGGCGTGGTCGCGGCCGTGGACATACCCGGAGCCGACGGCGATCCGGCAATCTCCTGGCGCCATGAGATCGAGGGCACCCCCTCGAGCATGCTCGCCAGCAACTCCAGGCTGTTCGTCGTGACGCAGGAGGGCTCCATCTACTGCTTCGGTCCCGAGTCCGTGGAAGTCAGGACATACCCGGTCCCGGAACGCAAAGGCTCTCCCGAGCGTGGCCGATGGACGCGGATAGCGAGCGACATCCTGAAACGGACGGGCATCACGGGAGGTTACTGCCTCGTTGTGCAGCCGGGGGGGACCCCGCTGGTTGAGGCGCTGGCACGCCAGTCGGACCTCCACGTGATCGTCCTTGAGGAGAACATCGACCAGGCTGAGCGGGCTCGCCGCGAGTTGGACGCGCTTGGGCTGTACGGCACGCGCGCGCACGTGCTCTGTGGGGAGCTGCTCACGGCCGGGCTGCCATGGTACTTCGCGAGCCTGGTTGTGTCGCCAGACCTCCAACCGGTCGAACCCGCTGGTGACGCCGCGATGTTGAGGGCCTTGTACGAGGTTGTGCGGCCGTATGGTGGTGTGGCCTGCTTCCCGATCAGACAGGCAGACCACCAGCGCCTGGCAGACCATGTCGAAGAAGCGAAGCTGGAGGGGGCCGAGCTCACACGAGCCGGCGGTCTCTCGCTTCTCTGGCGTCAGGGCGCGCTGCCGGGCTCATCAGACTGGACGCACGAGAGTGGATCGGCCGCCAACACCTTTGCCTCGCGGGACCAGTTGGCGAAGCCGCCCTTTGGCGTGCTCTGGTTCGGCGGCACTATCGACCGGCTCTTCCCGGCCTGGGACTACACCCATTGCCGCGGGCCCTTCCCTCTCGTCTGCTCGGGGCGGCTCTTCATCCTGGTTGAGGACAAGCTGCACGCCACCGACATCTACACCGGCCGCCACCTGTGGCAAGCCGAGTTGGAGCCCTCGGAGAAGACCAAGAGCCGCCACAAGAGCTACATGATCTGCCAACGGCCCTGGGCCGAGAACTTCCTCGCCGCCGAGGACTCCGTCTACGTGATCGACAGGGACACGTGCCTTCGCCTCGATCCCCAGACGGGCCGGCAGCTCGGCGAGATCAGGATCCCCGCCGAGTTGGCGGGGGACCAACCCGTCGTCTGGGACGAGGTCCGCCTATCCGGGGACCACCTGGTCGGTACAACCGGGCAGCACCTGGTGTGCATGAACCGCCACAGCGGCGATGTCCTCTGGCAGGCTAGGTCCGAGAAGGACCGTGTCAGCTTCGCTCTGGGGGGCGGGAGAGTTTTCTACGTGGATCACTGGGGGACGGCTCGCGCACGGCGGGGCGAGACGAAGACCGGGGACAGCACGGTCGCCGCGCTGGACCTGCGGAACGGCGATGTGCTCTGGGAGCAAGAGGTCGAGACACCTGCCGATGAGGCGGACGAGAAGGTGCGGGAGCGCTTCGCCCCCCTGGAACCCAGCCTCGCCTACGAGGAGACGAACGATGTGCTGCTGCTGACCGCCACGCGAAGCACCGTGAGCGCCTACCGGGGCAGCAGTGGCGACGTGCTGTGGGCCGAAGGCATCCCGTGCAAAAACCCGCTCAGCAACTGGTCCGGGCCGGAGCCGCCGATCGTGGTCCCTGACTTGCTCATTACCCACGCGGGCGAGCTGTACGATCCACGGACCGGCGCCCGGCTGAGCGAACGTCTGTGGACGGGCATGAATGTGGGCTACAACACGGGTGGCGCGCGCGGTTGTGGGCGTGCGATAGGGAACGAGCATGTCGTAACGCTTCGGGATGCCGACGCAGCCTACTTCGACCTGTCAACGAAGCGCGAGACGTTCCTGCGTGGGGTACGGTCCGGCTGCACGAATGGCCTCATCCCGGCAGGCGGGGTCCTCAACGCGCCCAACACGGCCCATGGCTGCGCGTGCAACTGGCCGATCTTCGTATCGTTTGCCGCCGTCCACATGCCGGAAGCGCAAGACTGGCGCCTGGAGGCCGCTCAGCATTAGTCGTTCGCTGCGCTTCCCGAAGCACGGTGGGGGCTCTGACAATGCGAGGAACCGCAGGGGGCAGCCGCGCTTCCCTGGGTAGGGAGAGGGCCCTATCGCGCAGAGAGTGGCTGCGCCGGGCGGCCAGTCTCGCCGCGGCATCTGCGCTTGCGTCCGGGGGTGAATCACAGGAGATGACGGATACACCGCTGATGGAGCCCATCTTCGAGCAGATCGTCTGTCGCTGGCGTCCGGCTCACCCTCGACACGATCACCAGCTCATCTTCCCCTTGAGCGACGATCGACTGATGTTCGTGTGGTGCGAGTACTACGCGAGACGGCCTTCCGCCGTCATGCGCGACGCCGGCACCAAAGCCGGGCAGGCGTCGGACGAGATGCCGTGCCGGATCAGCGCGATGCTCTCAACCGACCGCTGTCGGTCGTGGAGCGATCCGTTCGTGCTGCAGGACAACCTGTGGGCCCACAACGTCAAGCATCCGAACCTCGTCCGGCTGCCATCGGGAGAGATCGTGTTCTTCTTCGTCGGCTGGGAATCGCCCGGGCAGCGCAACGTCTTCACGAAGCGCTCATCCGACGAGTGCGAGACCTGGAGCGATATCCAACAGATCTCAGAGCCCGGCTTCTACTGCAACAACCACGACCATGTCGTCCTGCTGAGCAGCGGCCGCATCCTGCTGCCGGCCCACGGGATCGTCGGCGGCGGGCCGTACCGGGGCGGCAAGTCGAAGCTCGAGTCCTTCGTCTATCTCTCCGACGACGGCTTCGCGACCTGGCGCCGGAGCGCGAACTCGATGACGGCACCCGGCCGCGGCGCGCACGAGCCTTCGATTGTGGAACTGACGGATGGCCGGCTGCTCTGCATTCTGCGGACCACGCAGGGCCGCATCTACCGTGCCTTCTCGGAGGACCAGGGCGATCACTGGAGCGTCGCGGAGGCGACCGATCTCCGGGCGCCTGACTCCGAGTCCATCGTCCGGCGCATCCCAACCTCGGGCGACCTCCTGCTGCTGTGGAACAACGTCGAGTCCCACTCGAACTGGCCCCGGACGCCGCTCACGGCCGCGATCTCGAGGGATGAAGGGGAGATTTGGGAGTGCCTCCGGGACATCGACAACCGACCTGACCGCGACGCCGCCTATCCGGCGATCTTCTTCCAGGGGGACGAAGTGGTGGTCACGTACTACACGCGCCCAACCGCCGGCCCCCGCGATTCTGAGGTCATGCTCAGAATCTACAACGTGTCGCAGTTCTACGGATGACACGAGAGCCGGCGTCGCGCTCAGTCCATGACCCGATAGACATGCACCTCGAACGGCTCGTAGAGGTCGGTGAAGGTCGTCTCGTCGGGCTCCAGCTCGAAGGGAGGGCGGTTCTCGAAGAGGGGTGACACGGACGCCAGGCCGCCTGGGAACTCGTAGGTCACGTTCAAGACTGCATCGTCCAGGTTCACACTCAAGAGCAGGTACCCCCCGTCCGGATGGGGCTTCAGCAGGCAGCGGATCGGCGCATCGCTGATTGCTTCGCCTTCGATCTCCACGGAGTAACTCACGTCTTCACCAACCGTCGGCGACAGGAGCGATGGCGTAAGCTCCCCGATCTCGCTGTTGATCTGGGTGGCGGCCATCCATAGGGCCTTTGACTCCGCGAGCTGCATCGGCTTCGCAGGCGAGGGCTTGGGCTTGTTCGGGCCGGCCTCCAGGTAGGCCACCTGGGGGTCGGGTGACATGCCGATCACGTCCCCGTCGCGGCAGACGTAGGTATCCCAGCAGAAGTAGATGATCCCCGTCGCTCCGTGGATCAGCGCCGCGTACACCTGTGCGCGCAACTGCATCGGCGTGGCGAACCGGAACGGGAAGGCGCCGTGGGCGCGGGTCGTGAAGGCCCCCGCGATGAACCAGACCGGCTTCTGCTCCTCGTTGACCGCCACGGCCAGACTGACGGAGCTCGGGATGCCCGTCTTGTTCCCCTCGTCGCCGATGGTCTTCGTGCGAGACGTGCGGTTCATGATCGGGTAATTGTCGTGGCACGCCACGTCGCCCGCGGTATTCCACTTGACCCACCACGAGGTCGCCGGCGCCGTGATCCAAGGGACGTCGTTGATGAAGACCGGAACATCGGGTGCGGCCGCGTTGATCTTGGCCTTGTAGTCCAGGAACTCGGCGAACTTGCCCTCCATGTCCTTGCCCCAGAAGGAGCCCGTCGGCTCGTCGTGCCACACGTTGCCTGACCAACTCGGGTGGTCTTTGCACTTCTCCGCGTCCCCCTCGTCCACATGGCGCATGGCGACCACCTGCAGCCCGGCCTGTTCCCCGGCCTCGAGCTGGTGTTCCAGGGTTCTCATGGGCCACGGCCACATGGTGTTGATGCCCGCCTCGCGG
>CBFDAZ010000528.1:0-4584 GCA_965602825.1 uncultured bacterium | reverse complement strand
GGACTGGGACCTGCCCAACGTCTACGAGGGGGCGTGTGCCACGGTGGTCGGGACATTCAACGAGACCGGACGCTACGTCCTCCGCCACCAGGGCAAGACGGTCTGCGATGCTCCGGTGGAGGCCGTGACGTCGGGCATTGCCTACGACCGCGAGTCAAAGGCCAGTGAGCACACCGAACCGGAACCGGACTTCGAGCCGCCGGCCGATCTCGCGGAGACGCTGCTGACTGTCCTCGGCCACGAGAACGTCTGTTCGCGGGAATACGTCTACCGGGCCTACGATACGGAGGTCCAGGGGAACGCCGTCATCCGGCCGGGCGAGGCCGATGCAGCCGTCTCCGCGCCGCTGGAGGGGTGTGCCGCCGGCGTCGCCCTGGCCATGGATGGGAACCCGGCCTATGGCGCCATGAGCCCTTACTGGGGCGGAGCTAACGCCGTCGCCGAGGCGTGCCGGAACGTGGCCGCCGTTGGGGCCATCCCCTCCGGGGTCACCGACTGCCTGAACTACGGCAATCCCGAGAGCCCGACTGCCTTCTGGCAGTTCGTGGAAGGTGTCCGGGGCATTTCCGAGGCCGCCCGGCAGATTGGCCTCAAGGGCCATCCGGGCGATCCCGTACCCGTCATCTCCGGCAACGTGAGCTTCTACAACGAATCCGCGAGCGGCAGTGCCGTCGAGCCATCGGGCATCATCGCCTGCATCGGCGTGCTGCCTGACTTCTCGCAGGCTGTCACGATGCAGTTGAAGCATGTCGGGGACCCGCTGTACCTGGTTGGCCCCCGCTACGATGAGTGCGGAGGCTCGACGTATTACCAGGCTCTGGGCCTTGGCCTCGGCCGCAACGTGCCACAAGTGCGCTGGGATGAGCAGCAAGCCGCCATCTACGCGATCATCGACGCGATCAACACCGGCCTTGTGCCGGCCTGCCATGACATCAGCGATGGCGGGCTTGCCGTGGCCCTGGCCGAGATGGTCCTCGGCGGGTATGCCAGGGGACAACTGGGTGCCAACGTGGACCTCGCCGTTCTGGCGAGCGACCTGCGGCCCGACAAGCTATTGCTCTCCGAATCGGGTGGTTTCGTGGCTGAGGTCCTGGCTGGCCGAGAAGCCGAGTTCGAGGCCCTGTTCGCCGACCTGCCGGTGACCCCATTTTGCATCGGTCACGTCACCGAGGAACCGAGGCTGCAGATTGAGGGTCTCCTATCTGTTAGCATCCCACAGATGGCGGACGCCTGGACGAGCGGGCTCCCGGCGAGGCTTCGGTAGGTAGGGGTCCGGATCGCGAGCTGAGGAGCCTGGGTGAATCGGTCATGAGACGCGGTCGTTACGGCGTCAGCGGGCTCCGACCGATCCCTCCATGGATTGCTGTCCCCTCTCATCCACTTCGCTGAAACCTCGCCCGTTGGGCGATGTCTACTCCAATAACCGGGGCCCTGGCGGCTCCCGGCCCGAAAGGATTCGCTGATGGGGAAACACATTCTGGTGGGTTTGGCTGCGCTGGGTCTCCTGGCGACGGCCCTCTTTGGTGTCTGCGCCCAGGAGGGTCCTGCCGTGCCGCTGGTGGTCGGCGTGATCGACCTCGACCAAGTGGGCGCGAAGTTCCAGCGGAAGATCCAGGAAGAGGAACGGCTGACTCAGTGGTACCGGGAACAGCAGCAAATCCTCGAGCAACTGAGCGATTTCCTGTTTGTCGCGGCTGAGGAGTGGGAGGAAGCTGTAGAGATCCACAAGCAGCCCGCGAATGCCTGGACGGAAGCCCAGCAGCAGCGGGTCGGGACGCTGAAGGAACAGGGCAAGAAGTGGGAGCGGGAGTTCAGGAACCTCGAAGGGAAACCCGACCGCAATGACGACGAGCAGAACCGCCTCAACGTGATCCGGGAGATCCTGCGCGGCCGCCAATCGGATCGCCAGCAGTTGGCGATGCAGGTTGAGGGGGAACTGAAGAACAAGCAAGTGCAGCTCGGCGCCGCCCTGATGGAGCCGGTACAGGCGGCCGTCAACAAGATAGCGGCTGACAGAGGGCTGACGATCGTGCTTGAGAAGCGTTGGGTCTACTTCGGTGGCGAGGACATCACCGAAGCGGTCATCGAGCTGGTGAATGCTGTCGGCGCCGCTGCCGCCGGAGAAGGCGGCGCGGCGCAACCTGAAGGAGCCGATGAGGATAAGCCGGCGGCGAACGAAGGCGGCGGGCAGTAACGCGGGCAGTCCGTCTCGCTTGCTCGCAGCCTCCCTCGCGTGCGTGACTGTGGCGGGCTGCGCCCGGTCCGCCGCGAGCAGGCAGCGCGAGGCCGAGGCGACTGGCGCGCAGCGGGTGGTAGCCGTACGGATCGGGCCGCTGGTCGGCGAGCACCCGCTGTACCCGGCGGTCAGGGAGCTGACCTCCCACCTGGGTGCTAGAGAGACGGCGGATCTGAGGGCTGCCAAGGCCTTCCTCACGAGTGACCTCGGGAGAGCCCTGGCCCCGCCGCCCAGGCCAGCCGAGCGGCCGTTCCCCGCCCTCTCCCGCTGGGAGGCAGCAGCGAACGCGGACCTGGCTGCGAGGATGGAGGAGGCCGAACAGCTACTGGACTCCTGGCCGAGGCCGGAGCTGTCGAGAACCAGGGACCGCCTGGCCGGCGAGGCCGACGACCATCTCAGGAACGCGCGCAATGCGGCGGCGCTTGAGGCAGTGAGAAGAGAGATGCGAGCCATCGAGGAGAGAAAGGGATTGCTCGCCGAGCTCCGGCAGCTCGCCGCATCCGCCGACGAAGCCGAGGCTGCTCGGGCGGTCGACGAGCAGGTCAGGCTGTGGCGCGAGGTCGCCGGCGAAACGGAGGCGACCCGGCGGGAAGGCGACATGCAGCTCCGCGAACTGGAGCACATGTACGAGCGAGAACTGGCCCAAGCCATGGACGCTCTCGACGCTTCGGCCGACGAGGATCGACAACAGCACAAGGCACGGCTGTCGGGTAGTGGCACACCGGTTCGAGAGGCCGTCGGGCCGGCTGCGGAGGCCGCGATGGCCCGACCGGAACCGGCTCCGAACGCTACCGAGACGCCTCGGGCGCCGGAGGCGAAGGCCGTCAGTGAGCTTATCGCAGAGGTTGAGCGCGCGCACCAGGCGGCCTGGGAACGTCGGCGCATTCGCCTGGCTGGTGCACGAGGCAGGTTACTGCAGCGCATCGCTCAGGACACGCGCAATGCGGTGAAGGCCATCGCAGTCCGGAACGGGATCGAGGTGCGCCTCGATTGCATGGACGAACCGGCTCTGGCCGATGCGACCGAAGAGTTCCGTGTACTTCTACGCGATCACTGGGCGGGCCGCCCCGCCGTGAGGGGTCAGGAAGTCGCGATAGCGACTCAATGACAGCGCACAGTGGTTCAGCACCTGTGCCCGGACGACAGGACGGAAACATGACACTCCCATTGGCAGAGATCGCCGAACTCGTCGATGGCCGCCTCACCAAAGACGGACACATCACAATCACCGGTGCGGGAAGCCTCGAGCACGCGAGGGAAGGCGAGATCACCTACATCGACCGTGCGGAGCTGATGTCGGAGGCTGACTCCAGTCGTGCCTCCGCCTTCATCGCGCCCCAGAACGCCGCCCGCGGCCGCAAGCCAATGATCCTCACGGAGGACCCGCGTCTGGCCTTCAGCAAGGTCCTGGAGGTCTTCGCGCCCAGACCCCGGACCTACCCCGGCATCCACCCGACGGCCGTTGTGGATGAGAGCGCGAAGCTCGGCGATTCCGTCAGCATTGGGGCGCACGCCTACGTCGGCGAGAATACAGAGATCGGCGACGGCGTCGTGGTCTATCCGACCGCGTACGTCGGCAACGAGGCGAGAATAGGCGATGGCTGCGTCATCTATCCGCAAGTCTACCTGGGCGACCGGTGCGTTCTGGGCCGCCGGGTCGTCCTGCAGCCTGGAGCCTCCGTGGGCGGCGACGGGTTCGGCTACGTTCAGGAGAACGGCCACCAGAAGAAGATCCCGCAGGTCGGGATAGTGATCCTCGAGGACGACGTTGAGATCGGCGCGAACTGCACGGTTGATCGTGCGACGCTGGGAGCCACGAAGATTGGCCGCGGCACCAAGATCGACGACCACGTGCACGTCGCCCATAACGTCGTCATCGGAGAGGACTGCCTGATTTGCGGCCAGGTCGGCATATCGGGGTCAGCCACGATCGGCAACCGCGTGACCATGGCCGGGCAGGTCGGCGTGAACGACCACATCACCATTGGCGACGACATCGTGATCGGCGGGCAGGCCGGCGTATTCAGCGATCTGCCGGAGCCCGGTTACTACTCCGGTTACCCGGCGCGGCCCCACAACCACTCGCTCCGCGTGCTCGCCGCAACTCAGAAACTGCCGGGTCTTCTCAAGCGGGTAAAGGAGCTCGAGAAGACCCTCGGCGCACTCAAGCCCGAGGTACCGGAGGAATAGCGCCGGCGTACGGCGAACTCACGACAGTGAAGGAGTGCAGCCAGCGGAGGCCCCAACGGGCCTCCGCGTGTATTAATTCGTGACGCAACGCGCAGCCCCCGGAGAAACACAGCAATTCACGCCTATGCAACCGAAAGCACAGTACTCGCGTCTGCTGC
>CBFDAZ010000527.1:0-4629 GCA_965602825.1 uncultured bacterium | reverse complement strand
AGGTTTGCCGCCTCCGGCATGTTGTCCACCTACAACCGGTTGCGTGCCGATCTGGTCCGCGATGGCAAGGTCATCCAGCGGGCGTTCGGCGACCTTTACGTTCCGCTGCGGGAGAGACCCGACTTCGCGCTCGGCGCATGGGGCGGCGGCGGGTCGTCGTGGCTGAGCCACTGCCGCTGGAAGTGGGCGCACGATCTGGGGTTGACGACCGCTATCTTCGAGGGCGACATCACGGCCGGCGTCCGTGGCACGCCCTACTCGACCACCAACTTCCGCCACGGCGGCAAGGGCGAGGTGCGCGATCCCTGCCTGACCGATCCCGCTTTCTGGGAGAAGGAGGAGGCGAGCCTCTCCGAGCGCGCCACCTCGGGTGCACGGGCGGACCTGTTCGCGTACAGCCTCGGGGATGAGATATGCCTCGATGTGGGCAACACGAGTGTCTGTCGCTCGCCCACCTGTCTGGCGCAGTTCCGCCAATTCCTGCGAGACGAATACCGCTCTCTGGACAATCTGAACGCAGCATGGGGCACGGACTTTGGTGCGTGGGAGGAGGTCGAGCCAAAGAGCCGGGCCGATGCGGACAAGAGCGGCAACCTGGCCCCCTGGCTGGATCACCGGATCTTCATGGATGGCGTGTTCACTCGCGCTCTGGCCCGCGCCCGGGACATCATCCACGAGGTCGATCCGGAGGCCGCCGTCGGCGCTGAGGGCCTCTGGGGCTCCGCCTCCGCCTACGGAATGGACTGGTGGCAACTGACGCGGGAGCTTGACTACCTCGTGCCGTATTGGCGCGAACCCTTAGCGGTCGAGAGCATTCGCTCGTTCCGCCGTCCGGGGACCATCACCGGCACCTGGTACGGCAACTACGGCGAACAGGGCGTTGACGACGAGAAGCTGCGGTGGTTCCCGTGGAACGTGCTTCTCAACCAGTACGACTCCGTGTGGTGGTACCCCGAGTACCGGGCCGTGCAGTTCGGGGCCGTGACCACGGCGCTCGCCCCCGACTACCGGGCGACCGAGGGCTTCCGAGCCACGACTCAGGAGATCGCCGATATCCGCTCGGGTGTCGATACGCTACTACTGAACCTGGATCGGCAGCACGACGGGATCGGGGTGCTCTACTCCCGGCCGAGCATCCACGTCTGGGGCCCCAGGGCCGCAAACGAGCTACTGACGGCGCTGGAGGATACTGGCCTTCAGTACAAGATGGTCCCAGCGTCGCAGCTCTCCGCGGAAGGACTGTGGGAGGGCGGCTACGGGCTGCTCATCTTACCGGGGACGTGTGTCCTGTCAGCCGAGCAGGTCTCGGCCATCACGGCGTTTGTGGAGCAAGGCGGAGCCGCTCTTGCCATCCTGTCTCCCGGCGTGTACGACGAGCACGGACGACCGCTCCTGGAGTCATCGCTGGCGCCTCTCTTCGGCGTAAGCGGAGTGGAACGGACCCCAAACGGCAAGCTCCGCCGCGTTCACCCCGCGGACGGGGAGGCCTTCGAGGTCTCCGAGGCAACCGCGATCGGCGCGGTTCCGAATGAGTCGCTACTGGCCACCTTCGACGACGGCGCCCCCGCCGCCGTCCTCCGCGCCGCCGGGCAGGGCAAGGCCGTGCTGCTCGGGTTCTCATTCAAGGACTTCACCGATGCGCGCACGCTCAACGAGGAAGACCTGCCCATGCGCTCGTTCCTGCGTGGCGTGTTGCAGCGTCTCGGTGTCTCGCCGGCGATTGAGGTCGTGACAGATCAGCCGCTGCGCGGCCTGGAGATCGCGCGCTTCCGGCATGGAGCGAATGAGTACGTCATGCTGACGCTGGAGCCCCTGGGATCACTGAAGTACCGTGACCATGGGGACCGGACATTCCGCCTGCGGTTCGCGGAGAAGCGTTTGACCTACGATGTGAGAGCAAGGCAGCGTGTGGGGGCAGTTGACGGGCTCGAGGTCCGGATGCGGCCCGGAGACTGCCGGCTGTTTGCGCGGCTGTCTGGGGAGCCTTCCAGGCCATCGGTCTCCGTGATGCCGAGCACCGTCAGGCCGGGAGGCGCGGCGACGGTCCGGGTGGCAGCCGACCAGGCTCTGTCGCCGGTGCTGCGAATGACCGTAGTGGGGCCGGACGAGAGGGAGATCGTGTGGTGGAGCCAGAGCTTGCTGCTCGAAGCCGGCGCCGCCACGGCGCCCTTGAACGTCGCCTTGAACGACTCGTCCGGAGAGTACACGGTGACGGTTCGGGATGTTGCCACCGGCAACGGCGCGGAGGCCATCTTCGCGGTGACGGCGGACTGACCAGAGCCATTCACGAGGAGCGTCGCGGGCGCCCCGCTCTTCAATCGACGCGACAGCCCGACTGCAACGACAGACACGGTCACGGCATCGCGGTTGAAACCGCTCCTACCCCCCGCCCGCCGCCATCACGTTCGTCGCGTGCCAGACGTCTATCGTGTAGCCCTCACCGGTGATGGGGAGCTGCCGATGGCTACTTCGCTTGGGGGCGCGGAAGGTCGTTCCCTTCGAGGGCTACGCAGTTCGGGATGATGACCTCGTCTCGGCCGGCCGCCAGCCGTGTTAGCATCACCTCGCTGCCCGTCTGCACACTCGCCCCGCCATTCAGGCAGTACCATTGATCCTCCAGGCGGGTGACCTCGCCGCAGTGACTCGGCTCGTCGCCGGTCCCGGCCAGGTAGGCGTGGTAACCCAGGGTCTCGAAGCCGCGTGGCAGGGATGGCGGTGGCTGGAGGCGAGCCCAACTCCCCTCGTTCCCCACGACGCGAAAGTAGTTCTCGCCCAGGTGCGGGGTCCACCGCACGGCTACCTCGTACCGGTCCCCCTCGAGCTGGCCAACGCTGTCGATCGTCAGGGTCGATGTGCCCTTCTCATGCCGGACGACCATCACTGCGTCACGGAGGGCCGCGCCGTCAGGCAGCTCCGAGGAGGCCTCGATGATGACGATGTCCCTCTCATCGTCGAAGGAGATCAGCTTGCCGTGGTACGGCCGCCCGAGATCCAACTGCATGTCCCCCACAACGGCTCGGGAACCGCCGACCGTCTGAACGTACCGCACCTCCCCGCCGACGGCTGACACGGCCAAGAAGTCGGCATCCGTCTCGATGGGCACAGTCCACGACACCTGGCAGATCGTGTCGGTGCGCCCAGCGTCGCGGCTCGGGTTGGACAACACCAGGTCTGTGCGGTCACCGCAGTCCACTGCCACCGCAACGGCCTCCGGAGCCCCCGCCACAGGCAGCTCGCGGACCTGCCTGATGAACGGGTCGCCGCGATACGGCTCGACAACCGCCACGAAGCTGTCCAGAGCCTCGGTGTTCGTTCGCCGCACACAAACCACATGCAGCTTCTCGCCCAGATCCAGGTTGCTCATCCGTCGCTGCCCGGGGGCCTCGCCCAGCCAGACCTCGGTGCCCTCCCGGCCGAGCATGGTCAGCCGCAGGCCGACGTCCTTGTCGATCTGGCCTTCGTTGCTCCAGTCCGGCACTTCGGTCCAGGTCAGTGAGAACCGGTCATCAGTTCGCGCATCCTGGAGCTGCCGGATGGCGTCACATCCGTAGCCCGGCCGGCGGTTGTAGGCGAACCCGCTGACTTGATAGAGGCTCTCGCCGGGGTCGGGGCGCACCGCCAACTCAACGCCCTCAGTGCGACACTCTCGCCCCTGAGCGTGGAACATGTAGTCGTGGAGTTCGCCCCCGCGAACGCGGAAGATGTCAACGGCGTACGGGCGTGCTTCGTCCAGCCCAACGAGGGCCGTTGTCCGCTCATACCGAGGTTCCGGGCCCGGGATCAGGGCGAGCTTGTCCGGCCTTCGCTCGGCGACCTCAACAACCTGGACCTTGCTGCGCAGGTCGATGACGCCCTGGATGTCCCCTTGGGTCTCGTGCACGAAGTCATGCTTGCCGGTCTCATTGCGGATGATACAGGTGTTGTGCGCTTCGCAAGTGCGGATCCAGTCCCGGGTCAGGCTGCTCATCGCGCCGAAGTACCCGAGGTCTGAGGCCAGCTCCTGCCCATGAGCGAACAGGACCAGGTCCATCGGGGCGGGATGCCAGTGGCCGCTATTGAGAGCGTAGTCGATCCCCAGCACGGTCTGGTGCTCGCCTTGACCGGCTCGGAAGACGACCTTGCGCAAGTCGTGATGGAGGATTGATGGCAGGTTGAGCGGCTCGCGTACCTTGACGCTCGCGCGCCCATCTTCGTCCCTGGCAATGGAGAACAGGCCCGCATATTGCTCGGGCAGACCGCCGCCCTCGTTGGCTGCCCGTTCGATGTGACTCAGTGCGAGTCCCGCGTCCACATGTGAATCCATCCACGAAATCAGACGCCCATCCGGGTAGAGACTGAGAACCAGCTTGGCCCTGGCGGCCCTCAGGTACGGATCACGGTACGGGTTCAGGCCCTGAAGCTGAGGGTCCCACCAGGGGTGCCTGTCGTCGTAGTGGCCACGATACCCGTACAACCGCTGAAGAATCTGGGACAGCGTGTTCCAGGCGCAGTTGGTGTAGGCTCCGCTCCCTTCGCGTCCGAGCCCATCGCCGGTGAAGTAGTTGCGGAGGTAGTACCGGACATTGGACACCACGGCATCCACGGCTTCCCGGTCACCCAGCAGGCGGCCGAACTCGAACTTGGTGGCCA
>CBFDAZ010000526.1:0-4629 GCA_965602825.1 uncultured bacterium | reverse complement strand
GTGAGGCATTCTACGTTCGTGTGTGTGTGTTGGCCACGCGCTTGCTCGTCGCCTCGGGAGGAGCCTATCTGTTGGCCTCTGAGGACCGGTGGCTCTCCTGGACAACAACTGAATGGCGCATAGAGGGGTGCTCCGATATGACCGACGTCGTGTTCGGCTTCGACGTTGAGGATCCCGTCAACGAGTCCGCCGATGACGCCTTGCTGGGATTGTGCCGCATCTTGTCGGAGGAAGAAGTGCCGTGCTCGCTCTTCGTAGCCGGCGAGAAAGCGCGCGTGCTTCGCCAGCGTGGGCGTCACGACGTCATCGCCGCCATGCGCGACCACGAGATCGCCTACCACGGGAACTACTGGGCCGAATTCCCGAAGCCGGCCTTGGAGTACGGCCAGGATATGTCGTGGGAGGATGCGGTCGCCTTTGCCCTCAGCGTTGAGGCTCCGGGGCTCCACGACGTGGCCGACATCACCGGCCAGTTCCCGGTCACCTGGTGCTGCCACCAGGCCCAGCAATGCCCGCAGCTCGCCTACGCGCTCAAGCTCGCCGGCGTGCGCTGTTGGGCCGGCGGGCCTCGGGGGTGGATCATGGACTGGCTCTCGTGGGGGCGATCGAACTGCACCCTCGGCATCCAGGGGGCCTGGGCCCAGAGCCTGGACCCGACCAAGAGGGACCAGTTGAAACCTCCCGCTGATCCGGACGCCGATCTCGCGGGCATCCGGGGAGAGTTCGAGCGCATGGCCGAGACGAGTGACTTCCTCACCCTCGTCGGCCACCCCACGTGCTGGGCAACCGCGGACTGGAGCGGTCTATACGAATTCTGCATGTTGTTCCGCCACGGCGGCCCAGGCCCATACCCGCGACCTGCCAACATCGCCGCGTCGCAGCCTCGTTCCCCCGAGGATCAGAAGGCCGCTCTCGAGCTCGTCCGCAAGATCCTGCAATGGATCAAGACGCGTGATGACGTCAACATCACCACCTATGCGGAGCTCTGCGACCGCGATGAAGAAGATCCGGTGCAGTGGGTCGCGATGGGTGATGCCCTCAGTCTTGCCAGGCGCATGTGCGAGAAGCTGACCTACATCGCCGACTTCGGCACCAGCTTCTCGCCGGCTGATGTCGTGGGGCTCATGACGTTTGCGTGCGACTACTGCTGGAGGCAGGGGAAGTGGCCCGCGATGCTGCCCGTCCAGCGACTCATCGGGCCGACCGAGCCGCCGTTGAGGAATGAGGGCCAGGTGACGCTGACTCGCGAGAACCTCTTCGCCGGCTCTCTGGCCGCCTCCAGCATCATGATGGACGAGGACGACTGGATTGTGTACGCGTTTCGCGCGCCGTATCGCGGGCAACCTGCGCGCGAGTCGCGTTGACGTCGGCCCGGGAACGTGGCTTCACGTCCTGACCGAGTTCGTGGGACAATCCGTGGAGACGGGGGCGATGCCCCGCGAGGTGACCGTCGGGAGCGGACCGGACCTGCCCGAGGCCGTCAATGAGCCTGTGATCCAGGACCGTCGGTTCGGCTCGACCAACCACCGACCGGGGCTCACGTACGACAGGCTCTGGGACCTCCTGAAGTGGCAGTCCTGGAGCTACCGGCCGGCCGTGAGCAAGTGAAGGATAGCGGGACTGCCCCGTGCCGTCAGGAGACCGTTGTGTCGGGCGGCGAAAGGTAGATGTAGTACCCCGAGCCGTGTTGGCTGCGGTCGTGTCGGTAGTCAAAACGGGAGAACGGGGAGTATCCACGGCGACGGGCGATCGTCGGGTTGGCCAGGACCATCAGCCGGTGGCGTTCGGTGTCCACCACAGCCTTCCTCCTCGCTCAGCGTCTCGCGCCAGCACCGCCTGTGGCATCGAGATCGGCCTTCCAGTCGCGCCGTCGCTGAGGTCGTACGCTCGATCTTCACCGCATGGCTCCTCTTCGGAGAGGGCTCAGTCCGTTCCTGTTCTTGGGACCGCGGGCGTCTCCACGGCATGTGCGCCTACCCTCTTCGGAGAGAGGTGATCTTCCCGCAGATCGTGAATCGGCGGCCAATGGGCTCCGCGCCATCGGGCCGCGCACCGCCAGGAGCACGGGGCGGACGTTGGGAAGCGACAGTCACAGGGGAGACCGCGTGATGCTGGCACTGTGGACCTTCGGCTTGGCGTCGGCCGCTGGAGTGTCGGCGGCCCCCGTGCATTGGGACTACGTGCCTCTGCGTACCGAGGCTCAGCGCGCGGCGGGGGACGTCGGCGGCGAGATGGGTCAGATGGCCTTCACGCTCACCGTCTGTCCGCAGAACCCGGAGTACCTGGCGATGGGCATCGACACCGCCGCCGCTTACGTCAGCGAGGACGGCGGACATCACTGGGAGCTTCGGAGGCGCGGGATCTACTCTAACGGGGTGCAGTCGATCGCCTTCGATCCGGTCAATGATCAGGTGCTGTGGGCGGCCGGATCGCGGTCAAGCGGCGGCGGAGTATCTCTTCCCCTCGATCCGAAGCTGTACGACCCGAAGGTCGACGGCATCTATCGTAGTACGGACCTCGGCCGAAGTTGGACCCTCCTCCGGAACGCCGCCTTCGCCCGAAACCATGCGCAGAACGAGTACTTCGCTTTCGACCCCGATAGCGCCGGTCCGGATGGGTGTCAGACCGTCTTCGTCGCCACGCACGATGCAGGTTTGTTGAAGACCACCGATGGCGGAGCGACATGGGCCGAAGTCGGCCCCGTGAGGGCCATCTTCAGCGCGGTCGTTCGTCATCACGCCAGCGGCTGGATCTGGCTCGCGGCCAATGAGGGTCTGTGGCTGAGCATTGACGACGGATCGACCTGGCAAGAGGCTCAGCCGCCGGCGCTGCCGGTCACGGGCTTCGCGGTGCATCCTACAGACCCTCGGTCGGCGTACGTGGCTCTCTCAACGGGTGGTGTCTGGCGAACTGACGATGCCGGCGAAACCTGGCAGCAGTGCGCGGGACTGCCGAGGGAGCGCTGGGTCCGCCTCGCCATCAGCCCCGCCGATCCCAAGACCCTCTACGTCGATGCCACCAGATGGGGCGGGCCCGTGCCCTACCACACGCACGACGGTGGAACAAGGTGGCAACCCATGGAATCTCGCCAGGCAGGCTTCTACGGCACAGGCATCTACTGGGCCGAAGGGCTGGCGACGCATCCGACCGACCCCCGTGTTGCCTACCACCTTCACCCGCTGCGGAGGACAGGCGACGGCGGCAAGACGTGGCAACTCATCGGCAACGGCGTCAGCGGCTCACGGCGCGGGACCCGGACGAGCATCGCGTTCCGTCCCGATCGGCCGAGGAAGATGGTCTTCTTCCACATCGATCACGGGGCCGCGCTGACCCTCGATGACGGCGACACCTGGTCGTACGTGACCGCGCCACGGCAGGCCGATATCGGCGCGATGACCATGCCGGGCGGGGCCTGCGATCCGACGCCCGGGAGTCGGCGGCTGATCTCCGCAGTCGGCGGCTGGTACAAGCAGCGCCTTTGCCTGAGCGAGGACGATGGCGAGAACTGGACTGTCTTCCCGGACATGGAGGACAACTACCGGTTCTTCGCGTGGCATGTTCAGGACCCAAGAGTCGTCTATCTCGGCACCGCAAAGGGCGGGCTGCGCAGCGACGATGGAGGGGCTACCTGGCAGCCACTCGACCGACCGATCCGTGCCATGTCGTCCGCGAACGGCGACATCATCCATGCCGTCACCGTGGTGGATCGAGGCCGGTGCCGCGTGGAGCGGTCGACCGACAGGGGCGTATCCTGGGAGACGCTTGGGGGCGAAGTGCCTCACCACATCTACGACATCGACGTGGACCCGCGCGACCCCGGCCGTGTGTACGCCGCCACCGGTTATGGCGGAGTGTGGGTCTACGACGGGCAGAGCTGGTCGGCGCGCGGTGAGCGCGACGGCCTGGAACAGGATGTGTTCGGCAGCCTGGTGTTCCAGTGCGTGGCGGTCGATCCCGTCAATCCGGACATCGTCTACGCCGGTCAGAACCACTGCTGGCGCGGTGCGGCGCGAGGCGTGTTCCGCTCCACCGACCGGGGTGCGACCTGGGAGAACATCAACGGGAACCTCGGCCCCGATCTGACGGTGTGGAGCATCACTGTCAGCCCCCACGGCGGCACTGTGTGGCTCGGCACCGACTACGGCAATTGGCGGATGAGTGAGAACGCCCGGCGCGGCATCGAGGAGTGAGTGAGCCCCGGAGGCTCAGGAATTCCCACGCGACAGGAGAGTGCAATGGCCCGCTGGACGGCCTTGGTGGCCCTCGTCTGCACTGCTGTCCCGGCGAAAGCCGCTATCGACAGCATCGTTCCCCTACCGAAAGAGGTCGAGCCCGTTGGCGACCCGGTCCCGATTGCCGGCTTCCGCATCGTCGCCGACTCGGATGAGCGCTCGCGGATCGGTGCCGATGAGATCAACCAGCGCATCACCTCGCTGGGCGGACTATCAGCCGACGCACGCGAGGGTTGAGCCGGCGAGCACGGCCGCGGCGGACCACGAGAGCGCACGCGTTCCCTGTTACCCGTCACCTGCCGTCCCCCGCCGTCCCTGCCGTTCGGGGACTGTACCAAGGCGCGCGTCGTCGGCGCGCCGCGTGGACTGTCCCCCCCGTGGGCCCGTCTGCCGTCCG
>CBFDAZ010000525.1:0-4630 GCA_965602825.1 uncultured bacterium | reverse complement strand
GGATGAACGTCTCGAACAATGTCTCCCCCGTGCGTTCGAGCATTCGCGACCTGGTCTCGGCGCCGGGCAACTCCGAGAAGTGGCGTCCCGCCGGGCCGTAGCTCACGGCGACGCAGTCAGCCGGGCGGTCGCGGAAGGCGATCACGCGGATTGGCAGGGGGGTGGCTTCGGGCACCGCCGAGGGTGGGAGCTTCACGATGACCTGCATCGAGGCCGGGCGTGGCGTCACCGGCAGCGGCTGGGGGCGGCCGAGCACGGCCTCGGCCCGCTCCCACATCTGCAGGAAGGCGGCATAGGCCTTCACGTTGATCGTCGCCAGGTTGCCGAAGTCCCCCTGGCTCGTAAGCCGGGCGGTGTACGCCTGCATGGCTTCCTGCAGGGGAGCGTCCCGCATCGCCGTGAAGACTTGCCGGACCAGCCGCCGCGCCGCGAGTTCATCGCCCGCGGCCTGGGTGGCTTCCGCCTGCACCAGGAGTTGCTCGATCGGGCCGCCGGGCTGCAATGCCACTGCTGCCTCATCGTAGGCGAGCAGGAACTCGATGGTGGCGAGCAGGTAGCGCCGGCGCTCCGACTGGGAGAAGGAGTAGGTCTCGTTGCCCTGCACCTGCTCGTGGATTCCGCGGAGTACGGCCAGCTTCTCCGGGTCCGGCCGATGCTGGCTGGAGAACCAGGCGAAGCGCCCGCATTCCACCTGGCCCAGGCTTCCGGTCCAGCGCGCGCCGAGGGCCTCCAGGCGCATCAGGGCGCCCGCCATCTGATCCCGGTACTTCCCGCCAAACGCCTTGGCGGCGAAGGTGCGGTAGAAGTCCTCGTAGGAGAGCTCCGGCTGCCAGGCAGACTGCGCGACGTAGGCCACGACCTCCTCGATCTGCCGGGTCTGCCAGTGGATGCCGAGCAGGCCCTGGCAGCCCTTCTCGCGGGCATCACGCACCAGCTCGGTGAAGGGCTTCACATTGCATTGCGGGCCCCACTGATCGCGCCGGGTGCCGCCGCCATCGGATTCGAACCACGGGATCGGCCACTTCTCCCGCGCGGGGGAGAGCTGCCCGTAGACCGCGCTGACATTGGGCTCGGCCGTCGGGTCGATATTGTCCAGCGCGGCGAAGATGATGTCCTCGGGCAGCACCTTGTCCAGGCCGAGATAGAAGTCGGTGAAGCGCATCCACTTGTCGCCGCCCCAGCCGCTGACGATCACGCGGAGGTCGGGCTGCAGCCGGCGCACCACGCGGTGCGCGAACTGCACCCAGGCGGTCATGCGAGCCGCCTCAGCGATGCGGCCGTCGTTCCCGAGGTACTCGAAGGCCGGGCGATGGCGCTGGACGATCAGGTCGAGGAGCGAATCCGGCGCCGGGGGCTCCGATCCACGGCCGCCCCGGCCCTCCTGCTGCCAGAACCACACGTACTCCAGCATCGGGTAGGTCGCGAGCATGTGGCGAATGCGGGCCTCGGTCTGCCGGCGTAGCTCCGGATTCGTGGGATCACCGTGCAGCTCGAAGCCCAGGCACACCTTGACGCCGCGGCGCGTCGCGTACTCCAGGCCCTGTGCCAGAACGCACTGAGCCCGGAGGATAGCGTCATCGCCCGCAGTGGTCAGGGGCGCGACGCGGGTCGGGCTCGTGCCGGGAGGGGGCTCTTGCGCGAGTGCAGCAGATCGCGACCCGAAGACCTCGTACGGGAAGTACCGACCGGTGCCGAAGCCGAAGTCGTCGGTCGTCAGATGGCGGACCGTGCCCCAGCCGTAGGTCATGGAGGTCGCTGCAGCCCGGCCCATCCGCCATTCGCCCTCCCAGGGATAGGCGCAGAACGGCTCGTGGTCGTAGGAATGGAAGCCCACGAAGTTCAGCTTCTGCTTGACCATCTGGTTGAAGAAGAACTGGTAGTCCTCGAGATCCCACGTGGTCGGCGAGTTCAGGAAGTTGTACCAGGGCAGGCTGCCCCGAATCCTGAAGATCGGCTCGCGCCTCTCGTGCAGGTCAGCCGGTACCAGCAGTCTCTCCCGGGGCTCGGGCAACGCATCGCCACCCAGGTAGAAACCCACGCCGAGCTTCTCCAGGAGGGAGTAGACCGCGTACTGCACCGCTACGGGCTCACCGCCGGCGATGAAGACCGCCGTAGAGCCCGGATCGTCGGCATGGACCTGCAGTACGTACTCCTGATCCCCGGTGGGGTTCGGGGCCTTGCCGCTCGGGAAGCTCTCGGGAGTACCAAGAAGGACCCGGGGGCCGAGCACGGGCTCCCCTGTCGCCCGCCTGACGGGGGACCCCTTGCCGCACAGCAGCCCGAAGTAGCGCGACAGCTCCCGGGCCGTGAAGACCTCCATGTCGGTGGCGTGTTCGCCGACGACGATGGTCGCGCCGGCGAGGTCTACCTCGGCTGCGCCGGCGGCGGTTACGGACAGCATCAGATGCAGTGCAAGCATAGCCCATTCCTCTCAGCGTGAGTAACCTGACTCGCGATCACTATTCCGTTGAGGGTGGAAGACTCCTCGTCGAGCCCAATCCGCTCAGGTGAAGCGCGGCGTGGCGCAGAGCCGGAAGGGCATTCTCGCCGCCCAAGCGAAAGACCGGCCCATTCCCCCGAGGGTTTGACATGACCATCACCTCCGACTGGCACATCCACTCCCACCACTCGTGCGATCAAGCATCGCTTGCCATGCCCGACCTGGTCTCCGCGGCGGGCGAGCTGGGCATCCTGGATTTCGGGGTGACCGACCACATTCACACCCCCTACAACATCCCGGACCTGGTCGCTTCGCGCGAGGAGTACCTCGCCAGCAATCCGCCGCCCCGGTTCCACTTTGGTGTAGAGGCTAGCGTCGTCTCCGAATGGGAGCTGGCCGAGTTGGCCAAGGGTGGCCACGATCGACCCACCTACGGTCTCCGGAAGGGCGGCCCGCCGGGCGCGTCGCCGGCGCTCGGCCTTGTCGAGCAGGACCTCCACGCCCTCGGGATCGAGTACGTGGTGGGCGGAACGCACTGGCCCCTGTATGTCCCCTTCGAGCGCGAAGCGGTCATCCGCGACTACCACCGGCAGAACCTGTTCCTGGCGACACATCCCCTCGTCGATATCGTCGCTCACCCGTGGTGGTGGATGGGCCACTGGGAGAGCCCTGATGGGCGGTACCTGGGCGATCCATGGCTGGACGATTTCGCCAAGATCCCGGCGTCCATGCACGATGAGTTCGCCGCGGCGGCGATCGAGCACGGGAAGGCGGTCGAGATCAACCTCTCCGCCATGCTGCTTAATAGCGCCTACCCCGACGACTTCCCGACTCAGTATCTGGAGTATCTGGCCATGCTGAACGCACGCGGCGTTCGGTTCAGCATCGGCTCCGACTGCCACTCGGCGCAGTACGACACCGACTTCGAAACAGCGGCAGCCATGCTGGATTCCATCGGCCTACGCGACGCAGACTTCTGGCACCTGCCGCCACGCTCGTCGCTCCGGTGACCCCCTGGAAGTGGATGGCCATTCCGCGAGGCGGTGCTGAGGGGTAGGAGCGGTTTCAACCGCGATGCCGTTCGTCGTCCGTGGCCACGGGTAGCGGGTCCGGAGACCCGCCGGCACGGGGGAATCGCGGATTCTCGAGGCCGCAGCCAGGAGCCCCAAGGCGGTCCGAGCCGGCCATCCTGAAACCATATGCACGTCATATGTTGTTCTGTGCTGGAAAGTAGACCCGCGCGAAGACATCAGCTCCGACCATGTCTTCCGGGAGCCTGACCAGAAAGGGGTGGACGGATGTTCGTCCAGCAGTTCTTCGTGAAGGGCTTGGCCCATAGCTCGTACCTCCTCGGGGGCTCGAACACGTGCGCCATCGTCGATCCACGTCGCGACGTCGAGGTCTACCTGGATGCCGCGAAGGACATGGGGATGGAGATCACCCACATCCTGGAGACCCACCTGCATGCCGATTTCGTCTCGGGGCACATGGACCTGGCCGAGAAGACGGGGGCGAAGATCGTGGCCCCCAAGGCCGGCGACTGCCAGTTCGATCACGAGGCGGTCGCCAACGGCGATACGTTCGAGATCGAGGACATGTCGATCGGCGTCCTCGATACACCGGGACATACGCCCGAGCACATTTCCTACGTCGTTACCGACCGCGCTCGCGGCGACGACCCGGTCGGGGTGTTCTGCGGCGACACGCTCTTTGTGGGTGACGTCGGCCGGCCGGACCTGTTCCCCGGGATCGCCGAGGAGTTGGCCACCAAGCTATACTCAAGCCTTCACGACAAGCTCCTGAAGCTCCCCGACTTTTGCGAGGTCTATCCGGCCCACGGCGCGGGATCCCTGTGCGGTCGGGCGATGGGCGCCAAGCGGACGAGCACGATCAGCTACGAAAGGAAGTACAACGGCGCCCTGCTGATCGAGGACAAGGACGAATTCATCGCCTCGCTGACTACGGACATGCCCCCCGCTCCGGACCATTTCAGCCGCTGCAGCACGATTAACGCCGGCGGGCCCGCCCTGGTGGACGAGATGGAGCCTCTGGAGGCTCTGGAGGTCGCCGCTTTCGAGGAGGCGTCCAAGGCGTCGGGGGCGCTGGTCCTGGACATCCGAGGCTACGAGGCCTTTGGCGGCCAACACGTCCCGGGTTCGTGGCATATCGACGTCGGCGGCAACTTCGCGA
>CBFDAZ010000524.1:0-4635 GCA_965602825.1 uncultured bacterium | reverse complement strand
CCTCAGCCGTTTGCGGGCGCATCTGCAGCCCGGATGATCTCTGAGCGGAGGCCAGAGCAGCATGCCTTTCAAAGGACGCGTCCACAAGTACGGCGATCATGTCGATACCGACGTCATCATACCTGCCCGGTACCTCAACACGAGCGACGAGCAGGAGCTTGCGGCGCATTGCATGGAAGACATCGACGAGGACTTCGTCACCCGCGTGCAGCCCGGTGACATGATCGTCGGAGGTGTCAACTTCGGGTGCGGCAGCTCTCGCGAGCATGCCCCCATCGCGATCAAGACCTGCGGCGTCTCGTGCGTGATCGCCAAGAGCTTCGCCCGCATATTCTACCGGAACGCGCTCAACATCGGCCTCGCGATCGTTGAGTGCCCTGAGCTGGCGGACGAGACCGAGGCGGGAGATGAAGTGGAAATCGACATCGACGCAGGTCTCGGCCGCAACCTGACCAGGGGCACGGAGCACACCTTCCCACCCCTTGCAGGCCCGGCTGCGGAGTTGGTCGCCGCGGGAGGATCGGTGCCGTTGGTGAAGGCGAGACTGCGAGGTTAGGAACGAGACGATGGCGGAGCAGGCGCTCCGCCCTACGGGTCGCCAGGGATGGCCAAACCACTCGTCGTTATTGTCGGTCGCACCAACGTCGGCAAGTCGGCGCTCTTCAACCGACTCGCCGGGCGACGCATTGCCGTGGTGGAGGACCAGCCCGGTGTGACCCGCGACCGGCTCTACGCCACGGTTGGCGTGGGCGGACGTTCCGTTATCCTGATCGATACGGGAGGGCTCATCGGCGGCGAGGAGGACGCCCTGGTCAACATGGTGGCCGAGCACGCCCGCATGGCCCTCGAGGAAGCCGATCTGTTGCTCTTCGTGGTGGACGGCAAGGAGGGCCTGACCAGCCACGATATGGACGTCGCTGATATGCTTCGCCGCTCCGGGAAGCCGTACGTACTGGTCGCGAACAAGATGGAGAAGCCCAGCCAGGATTCCTCGGTCTTCCTCGACCTCCGAATGGAGCCCCCGCTCGACATCTCCGCCCTCCACAACGTGCGTATCGACGACCTCGTGGCGACGATCCTGGACCGCCTGCCCGCCGAGGAACCTGCAGACCACGTCCACGAAGACCGGACCGCGGTGGCGGTCGTTGGCCGGCCGAACGTCGGGAAGTCCTCCGTCGTCAATGCCCTCCTGGGCGAGGACCGGGTCATCGTCAGTGAGGTGCCGGGGACAACGCGGGAGGCCGTCGACGTCCCGCTGTCGGTCGGTGACGACGACTACCTGCTGGTGGACACCGCCGGCTTGCGCCGGAAGTCGCGCAGCAAGGCGGCGGTGGAGTTCTACTCGGCCCTGCGAACGGCCAAGGCCATCGAGAGGGCTGACGTCGTCCTGGTCCTGCTGGACGCCTCCGAAGGCATTGCCGCTCAGGATCAGCGGATCGGCGGGATGGCAGAGGAGGGCGGCAAGGCCACCGCGATCATCGCCAACAAGTGGGACGTAGTGCGGGCGCGAGGGGGCCTGTCCGGCGAGAATCCGGCTCCCGAGGCCCGACGCCGGCAGGCCGGCTTCGAGCGCACGTTGCGCAAGGATTTCGAGCGCGAGGTCAGGGAGCGCCTGCCGTTCTTCGACTTCGCGCGCGTCCTGTTCACGTCAGCCGTCACCGGCCAGGGCATCGACGAGATCCTCCCGCTGGCCTCGCAGGTTGCCGGCAACTTCAGTCGCCGCATCGCGACCGGCCCCCTCAACCGCGCCCTCACGCAGGCGATGCTGCGGCACGCACCTCCCACCCGCAAGGGCCGCCGCCTGAAGATCTACTACGCAACTCAGGTGGCCGCGGAGCCGCCCACCATCGTCTGCTTCGTTAACGACCCCAAGCTGATGCACTGGTCATACCAGCGCTATCTGATCAACTTCTTCCGCCGGGAGTTCGGCTTTGAGGGCACTCCCGTCCGGCTCTACGCGCGTCCCAGCCACGATGATGAACGCGGCGCGCCGGCCGGCGGTCGGTCAGGGAGGTGAAGAGCCACGAACGGCCTCTGGGTCAGCGCTCTGGTGATTGCGCTCTCGTATCTGGTCGGCGGGATACCCGTAGGTGTCCTGCTCGCCAGGTCACAGGGAGTAGACCTCCGCCAGCAGGGAAGCGGCAACATCGGCGCTACCAATGTCCTGCGCGTGCTGGGCGTGAAGTTCGGTCTGCTGGCCTTCGCCTGCGACGTGCTCAAGGGCGCCCTTCCGGTGCTCGCAGCCGGCGCGCTCGGCTCGGCTGACTGGACCCGGTGCGGATGTGGCGTGGCGGCTGTGATCGGGCACTGCTACTCGCCTTACCTGCGGCTCGCCGGAGGGAAGGCCGTCGCGACCGGCCTGGGCGTGCTGCTGGCCTTCAACTGGGTGGCAGGGCTCATCGCTTTCGGCCTGTGGGCGCTCCTGACGGCGCTCACGCGGTACGTCTCGCTCGCCTCGATGCTCGCCTACGTGGCGGCGCTGGCCCTTGTCGCGCTTCTGGGTGATGGCGTTCCGGTAGTGCCAACAGTGGGCTTCCTCACCGTGCTGTCGATCTACCGCCACAGCGACAACATCGGGCGCCTCCTCGCCGGCACGGAGAGCAAGATCGGCACCCGCAAGCCCCGTCCGACCGGGGAGCCAGCCGTAGATCAGCCGGAAGGAGGCGACGACGAGTGAGCCGAGCAGAGCTCTACCCCGTGGCCATCATTGGCGCCGGCGGCTGGGGCACGACACTCGCTTGCCTCATCGGCGAGAAGGGGATTCCCACGCGGCTCTGGGCTCTCGAACCCGCGGTCGCTGAGGAGATCAACTCCCGGCGCACGAACACCCGCTACCTTCCGGAGGCGAGTCTACCGGACGCCGTCACCGGCTCCCCGTCTCTTCCCGAAGTCCTCCGCGGGGCCCGGCTGGTCATCTTCGCGGTGCCCTCCCGGTGGTTGCGCGAGGTCGCTCAGCAGGCCTCCCCCTCTCTGCCAACCCGTACGTGGCTTGTCTCCGCTACGAAGGGTATCGAGGTCGAGACGGGGCTCCGCATGTCCCAAGTGCTCCAACAAGCATTGGGCGAGGACACCCCTGTTGCAGCCCTATCGGGCCCGAACCTGTCGCGCGAGATCGCGAGCGGCATGCCGGCCGCGGCAGTTGTCGGATGCCGCGACGCCGGCCTCAGTCTGGCGGCCCAGGAGTTGCTGCTCTCCGAGCGGTTCCGCGTCTATACGAACTCCGACATCATCGGCGTGGAACTGGGTGGAGCCCTCAAGAATATCGTCGCTCTGGCCGCCGGCGCCTGTGACGGGTTGGGCTTTGGCAGCAATACCAAGGCTGCCCTTCTCACCCGAGGCCTCGCCGAGATCCGACGCCTCGGGGTCGCCATGGGCGCACGGCCCGACACGTTCTCCGGCCTCTCCGGGATAGGCGACCTGATGGCCACTTGCTCCAGCAACCTCAGCCGTAACTGGCAGGTCGGCAACCGCCTCGCGCAGGGCCAAAGCATCGGCCAGATCGAGGCCTCGATGGGCGGCCAGGTCGCCGAGGGCGTGCCGACAACCGTGGCCGCCTGCCAGGAGGCGGAGCGTCGCGACGTTGAGATGCCGATCACCCAGGCCGTCAGAGATGTCATCGATGGGACGCTCCCCCCCATGGAGGCGGTGAGCCGTCTGATGGCCCGTGAAAGCAAAACGGAGATTGACAGTCCCCCCCTTCCTGCATAGAATAGTGGCTGATGCGTTGAGACGCCCTCCGGAGCAGCGCCCGGCTCCGGCGTCTCCAGCCGTTCGTAGGCCGACAGGCAGTATGGAGGGGTGATAGACCGTGCCGAATACCGTCACGAAGGCCGACTTGGTGGAGCTCGTTGTCACAAAAGTCGGGGACATAAACAAGCGGCAGGCAGCCGAGGCAGTTGATGCCGTGTTGGACGGGATCACGGACCACCTCTCCATGGGGGACAAGGTCCAGCTCACGGGCTTTGGGACGTTCGAGGTCCGGATGCGCAAGGCCAGGATGGGCCGCAACCCTGCGCAACCGGGGCAGGTCATCCACATCCCCGCCCAGAACGCGCCCGCATTCAAGGCGGGAAAGCGGCTCAAGGATGCCGTCAAGTAGGTGGGTCGGGCCATGAGCTCTGCCCGCCTGACGACTACAGTTGGGCGGGCGGCGCCCGTATCCCACCGGACGAAAGGTCGGGGCGTGGCGCAGTTTGGTTAGCGCGTTAGACTGGGGGTCTAAAGGTCGCCGGTTCGAGTCCGGCCGCCCCGACCAGACGCGAGTTCGTCGTTGATCCGTGTGCCAGGCGCATGCCGCCGGCTTGTCAGTGAGGGCCGGCGGTTGCCGTTTGTCAGCATCTGCCACCATCTCCCTGGCACGAGGTACGACCCATGGCTGCCGGCGAGGACGCGGAAGGCGTCATCGAGAAGACGCTGGACCTCTACACGCGGCACTTCAACCCGGGCTGGGCTGCTCTGGTCAAGTTCATGGGGTACGGCGCCGTGGAGGTCGAGGCTCAGGGCTGCTGGGTCCGGGATGCATCCGGCGAGAAGTGGCTGGACTGCCTGGGCGGCCCCGGGGTGTTCACGATGGGGCACCGGCCTCCCGAGGTCGTCTCCGCGGTTGAGAAGCAACTCCGTCGGATGCCCCTTTCC
>CBFDAZ010000523.1:0-4642 GCA_965602825.1 uncultured bacterium | reverse complement strand
CACGGCGCAGGACGTTGTGGCGGCGTTCGATGAGCGGGGGCTGGGCGCCGTTGTCAACTCGTCGCGGGGAATCATCTACGCATGGGATCCGGGGTCACCCGCAACCGACTTTGCCCGAGCGGCCGCGCACGCCGCACGTGAGATGCGGGACTCCATCGCTGCAACCATAGAAGCGAGGCATCAATGATCTCCTTGAAGGGACGCCACCTGCTATCGGTTGACGATCTGTCGGGGCCCGAGCTGATGGGCCTGCTGAAGCTGGCGGAAGACATGGCCCGGGCGATCGGGTTTGGGGCTTACGAGGGCGAGCAGGATCCCGTCGGTCCGCTGGACCGCATCCTGGTGGCGCTCTTCTACGAGCCGAGCACGCGTACGAGGCTCTCATTCGAGTCGGCGATGCTGCGTCTTGGCGGGCAGGTGACCGGATTCGCGGGAGCCGCGCACTCTTCGGCAGCCAAGGGCGAATCGTTGGGCGATACCGTACGGATCGCCTGCGGGTATGCGGACGTTGTCGTGTTGCGGCATCCCCTCGAGGGCTCTGCGCGGCTGGCACTGTCCGCCGCTACGGTGCCGATCATCAACGGCGGCGACGGCGCCCACCTGCACCCGACCCAGACGCTAACCGACCTCTTCCTGCTCAGCCGACGGAAGAACAGGATCGAGGGGCTGCGCGTCGGCCTGTTAGGCGATCTGCGCTATGGCCGCACCGTCCATTCGCTGGCGCCGACGCTCGCCCGGCTGGGGGCCGAGACGGTCTGCATTGCACCGCCAATGCTGCGGATGCCCAAGCAGATCATGAAGCGCGTGGCCGAGGCCGCTGGATCGGAGCCGGAGCAGGTCGAGGACGTAGACGAGGTTCTCGACTCGCTCGATGCGCTGTACGTAACCAGGATCCAGCAGGAGCGCTTCGAGGACGCCGGCGCCTATCACGACATCGCCGGCGCGTATCGTGTCGATCCCGACATGATGAGCAGAGCGCCGGAGGAGATGCTCGTCCTGCATCCGCTGCCGAGGGTGGACGAGATCGATCCGGCAGTGGACGAGGACCCCCGCGCCGTCTACTTCGAGCAGGCGGCAGGAGGGGTGCCGGTACGCATGGCCCTGATCGCCGCGCTCCTTGGCCTCCATGAGCTGCCGGAGCTGCCGGTAACAGAGCGGCCCCTGCAGCCCGTGAGCCTCGTTCCCGCCGAGAACCTCGCCTGCTACAACGAGCGCTGCGTGACGGCCCACGAGCCGAACGTGCCTTACGAGTTCGTCGCGCTCGCCGGCGAGACGGTATGCGCCTACTGCGAACGGCCGGCCGCCCGGGGCGCCTCGTAGAAGCTGCCCCGGCCCAATCGTCCGACAGACGCCCGGGACACGCCTGAGGAGACGTCCCCTATGCGCCGCAAGAGCAGCAAACTGTGGGGCGGACGCTTTGCGTCGGAGCCCTCACGCATCTTCATCGAGTACTCGCAAAGCCTCGATTCTGACGCGCGCATGGCTGCGGAGGACATCTGGGGCAGCGAGGCTCACGTGCTCATGCTCGGAAAACAGGGAATCCTGGGCGACGATGACGTGCGGGAGATCCTCCGCCACCTGGAGCACGCTCGGCAGCGGGTCGAGGCAGGCAAGCTGCGACTCAGCCCCAACGACGAAGACATCCACATGAACCTGGAGAAGTACGTCATCAAAGGCGCCGGCGCCGAGTTCGGCGGGAAGATGCACACGGCCCGCTCGCGCAACGACCAGGTCGTGACCGACTCTCGCCTGCACCTCCGCACCCGCCTCCTCAACGTCTCCGATAGCGTGTCTGCGCTCCAGGAGACGCTGCTCCAACGAGCAGAGGACCACGGGCGAACGGTCATGCCCGGCTATACGCACACCCAGCACGCCCAACCCATCAGCGTCGCCTTCTGGCTCACGGGTCACGTCTCCGCGCTCATGCACGATCAGGTCCGGCTGATGGCAGCCTTCGAGCGGGCCGACGCCTGCCCGTTCGGCGCCTGCGCCCTGGCGGGCACGTCATTCCCCACCGATCGCCGGATGACCGCGCGCCTGCTCGGCTTCGCCCGCGTGGAGGAGCACGCCCTGGATGCCGTCGGCTCTCGCGACTTCGTGCTGCAGGCTCTGGCCGCCCTCGCCATTCTGCACTCCAACCTCTCCCGCATCTGCGAGGAACTCGTCCTCTTCTCGACTCACGAGTTCGGACTGATCGACCTGGCTGACGAGTACACGTCGGGCAGCTCCATCATGCCCCAGAAGAAGAACCCATGCCTGGCCGAACTTGCCAGAGCCCGCACCGGCGAGATGGTTGGCCGACTCGTCCAGGCGCTCACCATGACGAAGGCGCTCCTCAGCGGCTACAACCGGGACATTCAGGAGGACAAGCCCCCGCTGTGGGACGCTCTGGACCTCGCCGAGGCGACCCTTGCCGCGATCACCGGCATGATCGAGACGATGGAGCTGAAGACCCAGAGGATGCGGGAGCTGGTCGGCGCCAACTTCGCCACAGCGACGGAGCTGGCCAACTGGCTTGTCACTGAGAGAGGCTTGCCGTTCCGTAAGTGCCACGAGATCGTGGGATCAACCGTGCGCCGGTTGATCGAGGAGGGCAAGACGCTCGGTGACACCGACCGGGTGGTCGAACTGCTGGCTGACCATGGTGTTCCGGCAGACCCGGACGAGCTCGGCTTCCTCGACCCGCAGCAGTGCCTGGAGCGGCAGCGGAGCCTGGGCAGCACGGGCCCCCGATCGGTGGCGCGAATGCACGGGCAGCTCACACGCCAGGTCGAGACACGGCGACAGCGCGTCGGGAAGCACCGGGACCGGATCAGGGCCGCGCGAGAAGCGACCGCCCAGGCGGTCGCTCACGTACTCGAAGGCGGATCGCTCCGCGACATCAATCCGTAAGTAACCTCCATGTCTACAGAAGGCGACGGCCACCACATTGCGCATGTTCAGGCGACGCTGACCGTCACGAAGAGGCTGTCGCCAGACCATGTGCTGCTGACGCTCAGGGCCCCCCGGGTTGCGGCACACGCGCGGCCCGGCCAGTTCGTCCACCTGCGGGTATCCACAACCACCAGTCCCCTGCTGCGGCGGCCCTTCAGCGTGGCGGGCGTGAACCCCGCCGCCGGCACGTTCCGCATCGTGGTCCGGACCGTCGGCCGCGGCACGGAGATGCTCGCCGAGCTTGTCCCCGGGACGGAACTCTCAGCCCTGGGGCCGCTGGGCCACGGCTTCCCTGACCTCGCCGCAGATCGAGAGGTCGTCCTGGTCGCGGGAGGCGTGGGGCTGGCGCCCCTGCTCTTCTTCGCTGCCAACCAGGAGCGGGACGTGGTGAGAGGCCTCTACGGAGCCGACACGGCGCTGAACCTGGTCCTCGCGGACGAGTTCGGCGCGAAATGCAGCGGCCTGGCGTTGGCCACCGACGACGGCTCCCAGGGCCACCACGGCTTCGTGACCGACCTGCTCCCCGATACGCTATCGGAGTTGTCAGACCCCGTCGTACTCGCCTGCGGCCCGCGACCGATGATGGCTGCAGCGGCCCAAGCGTGCAAGCTGCGCGGCCGGGAGTGCCATGTCTCGTTCGAGGCGTGGCTTGGCTGCGGACTCGGAGCCTGCCTGGGGTGTGTCATCCCGGCGGCCGGCGGGCCCCAGCGCTACCTGCGGGTCTGCCGGGAGGGACCCGTGTTCCGGGCCGATCAGGTTGACTGGGACACCTTGAGATGACCGAGGAGCACCCCCCTCACAAGGTAGACACGCGCACCGAGCTCGGGCGACTGGTGCTCTGGAGTCCCGTGGTTACCGCGTCGGGGACCTTTGGCTACGGGCAGGAGTACCAGGGGTTGCTCGACTTCTCCCGGATCGGCGCAGTGACCGCCAAGGGCATCACGCTGCGGCCGCGCGAGGGCAATCCGCCGCCGCGGATCTGCGAGACGCACAGCGGCATGCTCAACTCCATCGGCCTCGAGAACCCCGGGGTGGATGCGTTCGTTACCGAGAAGCTGCCCTGGTGCGCGGAGCGCGGGATTCCCGTCATCGCGAACATCAACGGCCAGACGGCCGGCGAGTACGCCGAGCTGGCCGCCCGCCTGACTGACTGCCCGGGCATCGTGGCGATTGAGGTCAACATCTCCTGCCCGAATGTGGAACACGGCGGCATGGAGTTCGGTAGGGATCCGACGGCTACCGCTGAGGTCGTCGGGGCGGTTCATGAGGCGACGACACTGCCGGTCATCGTGAAGCTCTCGCCCAATGTCACCAATATCGTGGAGATCGCGAAGGCAGCCGTCGATGCGGGCGCCGAGATCCTCTCGTTGATCAACACGCTCCTTGGTATGTCGATCGACATCTCGACCCGTCGCCCCCGGATCGCCCGGGGCGTGGGCGGGCTGTCCGGCCCGGCGATCAAGCCGGTGGCCGTGCGCATGGTCTGGGAGGTACACCAGGCATTGCCCGACGTGCCCATCATCGGCATGGGCGGGATCATGACCGGAGACGATGCCATCGAGTTCATGCTGGCCGGTGCGTCGGCGGTGGGCGTGGGAACCGCCACGTTCGTCAGCCCCAACGCGGCCACCGAGGTATTGGACGGTATGGTGCAGTATGCCGCGGAGACCGGAGTGGACCGGCTTGCCGACCTTGTTGGCGCCCTGGA
>CBFDAZ010000522.1:0-4659 GCA_965602825.1 uncultured bacterium | reverse complement strand
AACGATACCGTCGCCTGGGCCGTGGAGCGAGGTGTCAACTACTTCGACGTGGCGCCCACTTACGGCAACGCTCAGGAGCGTCTCGGGCCGGCTCTGAAGCCGTACCGCGACCGATCGTTCCTGGCCTGCAAGACGCTGAAGCGCGATGCCGCGGGCGCCCAGACGGAACTCGAGGAGTCGCTCCGGCTGCTTCAGACCGACCACTTCGACCTCTACCAGTTCCACGGGGTCAGCGCCGACGAGCAGGCCGACCAGATCCTGGCGCCGGGCGGAGCGCTGGAAACCTCCCTCGCAGCCCGCGAGCGGGGCGACGTGCGGCATCTTGGCTTCTCCGCCCACAGCGTTACCGCGGCGATCAAGCTGATGGACGCCTTTGACTTCGACAGCGTCCTCTTCCCACTCAACTGCGTGTGCATGGAGAACGGGAACTTCGGGCCTCAGGTCATTGCGAAGGCCCAGGAGAAGGGCGTCGCGCCTCTTGCCCTCAAAGCGCTCGCCTGGACGATCGTCCCACAGGGCACCGAGAAGCAGTACCCGAAATGCTGGTACCAGCCGATCGACGACCGCGAGCTGGCGCGGCTGGCCTTGAGCTACACCCTCAGCCTGCCGGTCGTCGCTGCCGTGCCGCCCGGCGACCCCGGGCTCTTCAGGATGGCCGTAGAGCTCGCAGCGGAGTACTCGCCGATCACCGAGGACGCGCGATCAGCGCTTGCCGAGGAGATGCGGGGCGTCGAGCCGATCTTCAAGTACGGCTGAGGCAAACCACAAAGACACGAAGACACCAAGCGCGGCTTCGTGCTGCTGTTCTTCGTGTCTTAGTGTCTTCGTGGTTCAAGCCTCTCTGTCTCAGGTGTTCGCATGAACCCGATCCTGCTCCTACCAGTCTTTGTCTTCGCGTGCATCCTGTGCGCGACGACGGGATTGCCTCAGGTCGCCGCTACGGGCGCCATCCAGAGTGTCTGTGGCCCCATGCATCCCGCGGACATGGGCGCAACGCTCACTCACGAGCACATCCTGGTGGATTTCATCGGCGCCGAAGAAGTCTCCCCGGACCGGTACGATGCGGACGAAGTCTTCGAGGTCATGCTCCCCTGCCTCAAGGAGCTGAAGGCTGCAGGAATCGCGACGCTGTTTGAGTGCACTCCCGACTACTTGGGCCGCGATCCGGCGCTGCTCAAGCGCCTGAGCCTCGCCAGCGGGCTGCACATCGTCACCAACACCGGCTGGTACAAGGACCCGTATCTCCCGAAGTTCGCCCACGAGGCGACCGCGGAGGAGATCGCGCGGAAGTGGATCGAGGAGGCGACCCAGGGCATCGGTCCGGAGAAGATCAAGCCGGGGTTCATCAAGATTGCGGTGAATCCGGGGGACCTCATCGAGGTTCAGCAGAAGATCGTCCGCGCCGCGGCTCTGACCTCCAAGGCGACCGGCCTGACCATCGCCAGCCACACGGGCCACGGCGGAGCGGCGCTGCAGGAGCTTGACATCCTGGAGGAAGTCGGCGTGCCGGCTTCGCGCCTGGCGGTCGTCCACACCGACGCGGAGGCCGACCAGGGACTCCACTGGCAGATTGCGGAGCGCGGGGCGTGGCTCTCCTATGACGGCATCCGCGAGGGGAACGCAGAGAGCAAGGTGCCGCTGTTGCTTGAGGCCCTCAAGCGTTATCCCGACCAGCTACTCATCAGCCAGGACGCGGGCTGGTACCACGTCGGCGAACCGCAGGGCGGGCAGGTCGCGCCGCTCGACTGGCTGCCGCGCCACTTCATCCCGATGCTGAAAGCGGCCGGCGTCACCCAGGAGCAGATCGACCAACTCCTGATCCACAACCCCGCGCGCGCCTTCGCCACCCCAACGGCCGACGACTGAGGCAAACCACAAAGACACGAAGAGCACGAAGCACGACTTCGTCGTGCTGTTCTTTGTGTCTTAGTGGTTCAAGCCGTTAGTCGTTGTACCAGACGTTCGTCGTCCAGCTCAGCCGCTCCCACTCAAGCTCCGGTGGCGTATCGCCGCCGATGATCTGCCCGTAGCTCCAGCGCTTGGCTCCGGGAAGGTCGGCCGCCTCCCGCGGCGGCTTCCAGCCCCAGTCTGACAGCACGGGCCAGTGACCCTCCTTCGTTGAGACGCGCACCACCAGGCACCCGTCACTGCCGTCGTACTCGCGCTCCAGGCCCAGTATCCACGGTGAGATCGGCAGGTCCTTCGGGATCAGGCGTGTCTGCTGCGCGGGCCGCCCGGTGCGGACGAAGCTGAGGTAGTAGCTGATCGCATCCGCGGCGCGGCCGATCCTCGCCTCCTGCATCGGGGTCAGCTTCGCCAGCTCCTCCGGCGACTCGTTGAGCAGCAGCGACCGGAGTTGCTCCATGGAGGGCGCGATATGGGCCGTGCTGTTGCCCGGCTTGTACGGACTATCCTGGCGGGTGGCCCACCAGTCCAGCTCCTCCCGCACGATGTCGCCCATGTGGTCGCGGAAGAAGCGCGCCACGTCCTCGTGCCCGAAGCGCACCCAACGATTCCGGTACTGGCGCTCGCCTGTCTGTCTGGGGTAATCCGGTCCGTCGATCTGCCAGCCGGCGATGTCCCCCCACAGGTTGGTCAGGAACAGCCGTCCATCCATCGGCTCCATGTTGTGCCATGGTGCGAAGTAGCGAAAGTACTCACCGCAGGCGGGGTGCGTCTTGACCCACAGGTGCACCAGCTCGCGCATGAAGATGTAGGAGGCATAGGCGTACATGTCCATGTCGCCGATCTGGTAGGCCATCCGCGCTATGCAAAGCGGCGGTGCCGCCTCGTCGCCCATCTCGGCGATGGCGTCCCGGCCCACGCCCCGCCAGCGGATCTCACGGGGAGTGATGAAGAGCTGCTGGATCGTATCCCAGCGCTCGCGGATGATGTCCCAGTCCCCAGTGCAGTGGGCGTACCACCAGAGCGTCTCGAGGGTGTTGCTGGAGAACTTGCCGGAGTCGTCGTAGCCGCCCCAGTTGCCGATCCCCGGGCCTTCGAGAATCAGCTTCCCCCGGAACCGCTTGTACTTGCCGTTGTCAGCGTTCAGCACCCAGTTGCGGACGTAGGAGCGCATGGACTGGATGGCGTTGCTCCGCGCCGGTTCGGGGGTGTAGGCGAGGGCCTTGGCGTAGTAGCGGTCACCCATGACCTGCCAGCAGTAGTTCCCATCGCCGCCGTGGTCCCAGATACGGTCCTCTTCGCCGTCGGTGAACTTGCGGATCATGCGGTCGGCGACTTGCTCTGCGGCGAGCGCGACAATGGGATCATCCGTGTTCGGCGGCCGCTGGGTCTCGGTCTCATTGACGTACTGCAGGAACGGGAAGTCGATGGTGTAGCTGTCGCCCTCCTGGGCCGGGCACTCGCCGTAGGCGGAGGAGATCTCCAGTTCCATCTCGTCGATGGACTTGCTGGCGTCGGCGGGGAAACCCGTGCGCAGGGCCAGACCGAGGGTGGGCGGAAGCGGGGCGGTCTTGATCCCTTCGGTGCCCCAGTCGTCGGTGATCTCCACGTACTCGAACTGGCAGCGGACCCGGAGGGTGTCGGCCCCCGGCACCACCTGGATCTCCTCGCGGCAGTTCAGGGGCCAGTAGCGCAACGCGCGGGAGAGGCGATCGCAACGCTCCGCGGTGAGGTTGGGCAGGGACTTGGACTCGGCCCAACTCCACGGCTCCCCCGACTCCAGCCGGTCGTCTTCCGAGCGGCCCGGCAGCCCGGCCTCGGAGATCGGCATCTTCCAGGCCCCGTGCAGGGGCATCACGGCCACGAAGCCAGCCGGACCGTCGAAGTCGAGATTGAGTCCCTCATCGCTCACGAACACCGCGCGTGGCCGGTGCTGCAGGACCACGAGCCAGGGCAGGTCCCACTGCCATCCAGGTGCTCCGGCAAAGGCGACCAAGAGCCACGGCTGCGCCATCTCCTCGCCACGAACACGTGCCGGTGCCAGGCGCACTTGGGCCCGATCACCACCGTGGAACGCAACCATGGCCGGCCCACCCACTCCCCATTGTGCCAGGCCCGCGAACAGCCGCACGCTGCTCGCCTTGGACGAGATCAGCACCGCCGGCGACAGCTCACTGGCCAGGACAGCGAAGTCCGCCTCGCGCCAGGCGTCGCTGCCCTGCCAGCGGGCCTCCTGAGGCGTCTGTGGCCACGTCCTGGGCTGGGCATGGATCACGGGCATGGCCACGATCAGCAAGGCGACAGACAACATAAGCCACAACTCCTCCCTCGCGCGTGGCCTCGTACATCGTGTGCAGGCCGTTCCAGCTCAGAGGGCGGCACGCTCGGCCACCGCGGTAACAGCACCACAGCCCCCCGGCATCATTCCTGAAGCGGACCCGCCCGATCCTCAACGTAGTAGAGCAACCCATCGCGCTCGCCGAGGTAGCGGAGGACGTTGTCGTCATCAAAGTGGAGGGACCGCACACGGTCGTAGATCGGGGCGCGTGTGTCTTCGAGCACCACGGTCCACTTCTCCTGGTCATCGCCAATGCCAGCAACGTAAGCGAAGTGCTCGCCGCTCGGGCAGAAGACCGGAGGCTCGTGCTGTGGGGCGCGATCGTGCTTCGGGCCGTCGTCGCCATCCTTGACCATCACAAACTTGCCGTTCTTCTGGGCGCGGAAGGCCAGATGCTTGCCGTCCGGGCTGAAGCA
>CBFDAZ010000521.1:0-4669 GCA_965602825.1 uncultured bacterium | reverse complement strand
CCCGTTGTCACCAACGCCTTCGCCAGCCTGCTGCCCGTCTCGAAGTTGGTCGGGTCGTTGCTCCAAAGCTTGCGGAGGGGGTCCAGCGCCGCCTCCCAGTCGTCCGCCTGCACTGCCGCTTCGGCGAGGCCGGCGAGCGGCTGAGGGGCATTGGGCCGGATCTCCAGGGCCTTCCGGAAGGCCTCGGTGGCGCCGACCGGGGAGTCGGACTTCAGGCACGCTTCACCGAGGTCGTGCCACAGGCCGAAGTCATCGGGTTTGCGCTCTGCGGCTTCCTGCAGGTGCTTAGCGGCGGAGACATAGTCTTTCTGCTTGAGATAGGCCCGTCCCAGCGAAGCGCGGTACCGGGGGTTGCGGGGCTGTAGCTTCACGGCGGTCTCGAAGCTGCGGGCGGCCGCTCGCGGATCTGTCGCGAGGTGCCGCATGCCCTCAGCGAAGTAGTGCTTCCCGACGAAGTGCGACGCGACAAGCCAGACACCGTACAGCACCGCGGCGAGGAGCGCGAGGCGGAGAATCCATCCGACCAGGCGCCACCTCATGGCCCAGCCTCCGCCCGACGGCCCAGGACTGCTATCTCCTCGTCCCAGACCGTCATGCGCTCGGGGTTGTACGCCTCGCTCCACGGATAGAAGGACCACATGGGATAGGCCGCAATCATGTCGGCGTTCTCTTCGAGGCCGAAGCGCGTCGCGCGCCGGGTGTCTTCGGGCGTGTCTTCGTACCGCGTCGAGCCGGGACAGGTGGCGTCGTACCGCCCGACGTTGACGAAAGTGCCGAAGCGCTTCCCGTGTCGGTCGGCGTAGTAGCGGAAGGCCCGGTAGCCGGGATGGTCGGCTGTTGTGGCGTATTCACAGACGATATACGTGATCTCCGGGATCGCACACACCAGATCGAGATCCACCCCGTACTGATCTCCGTGCCACATGCTCGCCTGGAACCAGATCGCGCCGACGTAGGCGGGATTCGCGGCGTTCACCTGCGCGACGGCTGTCGCCTGGCCCCGGATCATCTCGGCATACAGGTGGTTGATCCAGTCATGCCATAACCGCCAGTCGTCCTGGGTCGCGGCGTTGTTCGTGCGCTGCGTCTCCGGAGCATACGGCTTGGCCGGAAAGCGCAGGTTGTCGTCACCCGCGAAGCTCCGGAAGTCGGCCAAGGCCGTTTCCGAGAAGAAGGGCGCCTCGTACCAGGTGCTGGTGTTGAAGTGGGGCTCGTTGAAGAAGAGACAATCGACGCCCTCGATCTGCCCGGCAATGTCGGCCAGCGCCTCGAACGCGGCCTGCCGGGCGGTGGGATTGGCCCAGTCGAACCGGCCTTCTGCCTTGACGAACTCGCCTGACTCGGGGTCGAAGACCTCGCCAGTGAACTCGTCGGGCATCGAGCTGTCCCGGCCTCCCGACAGCGGCATCGACCAGCTCAAGGACAGCGCCATCTTCAGGCCGTGCTTGTGCCCGGCGTCGATCCATTCCTGTATCTGCCGGATGAAGCGGCCTCTCCGCTCTTCAGCGGTCGGGTCAGCGTAGCGCCAGTCCTGGTAGGCGAAGAAGCACTCGGCAACGTCGAAGTGCGTGGCCAACTCCGCGCAAGCGCGCTCCTTCTCATCGGCGGGCGTATCGCGCCAGGCAGGGACCGATTGGATGAAGGTGACCACTTCCGGCGGTCGCTCGCGCGGCTTCAGGGCTGTCTCGAGCCAGGGGCGTTTGGGCTCGGGGATGATCTCGGCCCGAACGTCCTGCTTCTGTGCGCCGAGCGGCCCGAGGTCAACGGACACTGAGCCGGAGGCCGTGGGAGCCGGATTGGGCAGGAAGAGGTTGGCCGTCTGCAGCCAGCCGCCCTGCCAGAACTCAAGCTGGGTGACCGTCTCGCCGATCTCGACAATGGCCTCCTGGCCGTCAAAGGGCAGGACGAAGGATGCCGGCTCCCGGAAGTGCGTGGGGTCGGCGCCGAACGGAACGCGGATGTCCTGGCCATCGCGGAGGCGAACCGTCATCTCGACGCCCGGCTCCTTCACGTGCTCCGGGCGGCGGTCGGGTCCGAGAATCTGCCTCGCCGGCAAGGCGAGCTGGAGGCGGTGGTTGAGGATCGGTTCGATGGGTGGCTCGAGTTCCCGGGCCTCGTAGGTCACTCTCAGCGTATGCCCATCGAGCGACACGGCCATCCGCCAGTCCCATCTGCCGCCTGCTTCGGCCGTCATCACTCCGCCCAGAGAGACCTCAGGCTGTCCCTCAGCGCTGCTACGGATGACCGGCTGTTTGCTTTTCGCGGCCGTTGGCTGGGCCAGCCGTGCCCAACCTTGCTTGTAGAGGATCGCCCCGATCGCCGCGCCGCGGTCCGGGCGAGGGTCGCCCAGCACGTGGCGATCGCGTATCAGAACCTTCTCGATGCCGGTCGGTGTCACGAGCACCTCCATAGGACCGGCAGTGAGCAGCACGTCGTCTGCCCGGAGGCTGGGCGGCATCGTCAGGAGCGCGACGAGAAGGCTGAAGCTCACGGCAGTTCTCCTCAGTCGATGTTGGAGTTCCGCACGCTGACCGGTGGCTGGCTCGCCCAGGTCGGGTTCAGGACGTGACCACCAGCCCGTAGACGCGCAGAGGAGGCAGAGCGGTGATGATGGTCGCGCCGTCGGCCACACAGTCGAGCATTGCGTCAGGCGCATCGGGCTCGTGCCAGGCGACGTGTCTGCCGGGCGCCAGCTCGGCCCTTACCCGGAGCCTCACGCCCTCGGCGGGAGCCGGGCCGAGGTTTACGAGGTGGAAGGTGGCCTGCTGAGTTGGCAGGCGTTGGGCGGCGATCACCAGCGGAGGCCTGCTGTCGTCGGCGGTAACCACTTCGACAGCGGGCGGCCGCGGGAGCAGCTCTTGCACCGCCTGCTGAACGGCTGGGCGCAGGTCCTCCGGGCGCCCCGCAGCGGGGGGATTCTCTCGGATCTGACGGACCTGCGGTAGCCCCATGACGGGGGCGAAGACACTGCGCTGCCGGGGCCTGGCGAGGGGGTCGTGAGCGCCCGCGCGCCCCACGAGCACCAAGGCCCGGCCCTCCCGGGCCATGGCGCAGAGAATGTCCCCCTCCTGGTCGGTAACCGGGGCGTCGCCTGTCACCACGAACACCCGATGTTGGTTGGATCCCGCTTCCTCCATTGGCAGGAGGTCGAAGGGGATGCAGGCCTCTAGCAGCGCCGTCTGCACATCCCTGAGGAGCGCCAGCACCTCCGGCCGGGAGTCCACGTCCGCTGCGCTGAAGGCGATCGCCACCTCCGCGAGCGAGCGTGCGCGGTGATGGTAATGCTCGTGGCGGGCGGCGAAATCAAGGGATCGCTGCCAGGCCAAGCGCGCGTCCTCGTCGGCAAGGAAGCCCGGCGTAGTGAGGGGCCCGGTGGCGCCGGCCACGGGCTTCAGGGCGACGGGATTCGCCATCACGTGCCCGCCGAAAGCCATGGCTGTGCAAGACTCAGTGCAGACGCGAGTGGCGGACGGTGGACAGGATCTACCAGACGCAGGAGAAACCGGAGCGCCGCACACGACCGTGCGGGTCGCGGCCCCGCACAACAGCGCGTGGACATAGGGCTGAATGCGGGCGATCGGGTCATCTGTGGCTGCGGCGGCCTCGCCGGGCACCTCACAGCTCAGGATGTCGGCCGGGGTACACAACTCCCACAACGCAGCGCACGGCACGGCGTCTGGCGCACCCAGTTTCGGCTCAGCCCACAGCGCCAGATGCGCGCTGAGCGAGCGCAGATGGATGCGCAACTCGGCCAGGGCGCGACGCAGGACATACGTCCTGAAGTATGCCGCTTCGTGACATAGAGAATCGGACGGAGTCCGGTGAACCGGGATTCTGACGTGGTCGAACGAGGGCAGGCCGAAGGTCTGGTGAGGGTCGGTGTGTCGCGAGCCGAGCAGCCGCCTGAAGATATGCTGACAGCGTTCGCAATAGCACTCGTGAGGACCGACGTTCGCGAGTTGGACGCCGTCCACGGCGGTCTGCTCGCAGGCGCGCGTGATGCTCGTTTTGAGGTGCGTGAGGAAGCCTCGGCTCAGGTAGCAGGGCCGCCAGGCCGGCACCAGCGTCTCGGCAGGGACCGGATCGCCTTGGGGGGTCCGCTGTGCCCACGCCGCGAGGTCGGGGTGTTCGGCCATGAGTGATTCGTAGAATAGCGCTCCGGCTTCCACGTATGCGAAGACCCGCAGACCCAGATCGTGACACACCGCCGCGAACTCGGCCGCGTGTTCCAGCTCCTCAGCCTGGGCCGCCAGGCCGAACCCGTGGTCGAAGTGAATGGTCAGCGCCGTGCAGCCGGCGTCTCTGAGGGCCTCGAGGGTACGGAGGGAGTAGACGACATCCGACCACACCCGGGACCAGTCGGGCGACGGTGCGCCCGGGGACGAGCTCCTCGCCGCCCGCCTGGTGGCCAGGCCGTGGTACTCCTGAGAGGCGTCGACCCATCTGACTGACGCCGGGCGGAGCCATGACGGAGGACTGCTAGGCTCAAGCATTGCCTTCGAGCTCCCTCGAAGGGGCGCGGTGTTGGTTCTCCGAAGCCGGATCGGTGGCGCAGTGCACCAGTCACCACGCCTGGCCGCCTGGGTCTAGCCCGCATTATTCACGATGCACTCTGGCCAGAGCACCCAATAGCAGCGGGCAGGTCGTTACCGACCTGCATCCGTGCTCC
>CBFDAZ010000520.1:0-4670 GCA_965602825.1 uncultured bacterium | reverse complement strand
GATCGTGGCGCTTCCGTTTCCAGCCGCTGACCGTTCCGTAGCCCTCTTCGAGCTTCGACAGCAGCTTGGGGATCTCGCGGGGATCATCCTGTAGGTCGCCATCCAGGGTGACGATGGTCCCGCCACGGGCGGCGGCAAAGCCCGCGGCCAGCGCGGAGGCCTTGCCGAAGTTCCGCCGCAGGCGGATGCCGGAGAAGCGCGCGTCCTCCGCCGCGAGCTTGCCGATCGTGGCCCACGTCTCGTCCGTGCTCCCGTCGTCCACGATGATGGCGTCAATCAGCAGGTCGTGCTCCGAGGCGACTTCCTTGAGCTCGACGGCAAGCTGCGGCAGGCTCTCCGCCTCGTTGAGGCAGGGGATCACCACGCTGATCGTGCGCTCTTGCCGTTGGGTGGTCATGGTTGCCGGAGAATGGCGCCCCGGGACGGAGGCAGTGGGCGGCTCAAGGCCATCCGGATGTGATCGCCTCTAGGGGTGCCACTCGGGTCATTGACAGTACAACGCGTCGTCTGGCGGGGCTGAATGGGGATACGGCTCCGCAGGAGCCGAGGGGTCCCCATCCAGCCCGAAGGACTCAGACATCCCACGTTTCGTAGGCCGCTTTCAGCGCCTCGAGGGCATCGCCCTTCGGCACGAACTCGTGGCCGACGAAGCCGGTGTAGCCCGTGTCGGCGATGGCGCGGGCGACGGCCGGGTAGTAGATCTCCTGGGTGTCGTCCATGTCATTGCGGCCGGGATTGCCCGCGGTGTGGAAGTGGGCGAAGTAGTCGATGTTGTCCTGTATCGTGCGGATCAGGTCGCCTTCCATGATCTGCATGTGGTAGATGTCATACAGCAGCTTCACCGCCGGCGAGCCCACGAGATCGCAGAGCAGCACACCCCAGGGCGTACGGTCGCACTGGTAATCGGGGTGGTTGACCTTGCTGTTGAGCAACTCCACACAGAGGGTGACACCCTTCTGCTCCGCGACGCCGGCTACTCGCTTGAGGCATTCGGCGCAGATCTTGGCGCCGGTCAGGTCGTCGAGCCCCTCCCGGTTGCCGCTGAAGCAGATGAGGGCAGGGATGTCGTTGGCGACGGCTTTGTCGATGTTCTCCAGCAGCTCCTTCTCGATACGGTCGTGGTTCTCGCGCTTGTTCAGCCCATTCTCCAGCGTGCCGTGGCCCATCGTGATGGCGATCTGCAGCCCCGCCTCCTTCACAAGTGGGTAATGCTCTTCGGGCAGCATTTCCACCGAGGCGTATCCGATGTCGGCTGCGGTCTTGATGAGCTGAGCCGGCTCGACGCCCTCTCGGGCGAAGCACCACCAGGACAGGGATTGGTTAATGCGTCCCATTTGGGTTCCCGCCTTTCTCTCGTTTCGGCGCCGCGCTGCTTGCCGGCGCGGAGGTAGCTTCCCTGCCGGCCGGAGGAATCCTCGGAAGCCGTTCGTTCCCCGGTGTGGCGTTAGCAGAATTGCCGAGCGATCGGGATCCCCGAGCAGGTAACAGGCGGCGCAGAGGCGAAGTAGCACTTGAGGGTCGGCCCTCTTTGCGCCCGACGAGGTGGTCGTGGACTGCAAGAGGCTATGGAGAGGGGGCGCACGATGCGTAAGCACCCGGCCGTTGGGCTCAGGATCGGGAGCAGTCTGGTCGTTCTCGCGGGCCTGTTTTGCGCCATCAGCGGGCACGCCCAACTGCTTGTCGAGCGGGTGAGTGTGGTCAGCGATGGAACGCAGGCGAATGGCTACTCGAGCCATGCAAGCATCAGCGCAGATGGGCAGCACGTCGCCTTTGTGTCTGCTGCGATGAACCTCGTGCCGGCCGATACGAACGGGCAGCGAGACGTCTTCGTGCGCGATCGATTGACCCAGGTTACGGAGAGAGCCAGCGTCAGCAGCAGTGGGGCGGAGGCGGACTACTTCTCTTCCTACCCATTCGTGGATGCCGACGGATCGGCTGTGGCCTTCTGGTCATGCGCCTCCAACCTCATTGTCCCCGACAATAACCCCTGTCCGGACGTCTTGCTACGCGATCGCAGTGCTGGCCAGACCGAGGACGTCAGCATAGGCACCACACCCCCCCATGTCTGGTGGTACGCCTACCCGGCCGGGTTGAGCTTCGATGGGTCGGTCGTCGGCCTGACGTCATGGTCCCGTGGCGCGCTCGTCCCCGAGGATACGAACGATCTCGACGACGTGTACGTGCGCGACCGATCGGCCGGGACGACGGAACGGGTCAGCGTCAGCAGCGACGGCAGCCAGGCCGATGCTGCCTGCGGCGGCGGTTGGCTCAGCGGCACCGGCCGTTACGTCGTGTTCTCGTCATCGGCCACCAATCTGGTGCCGGGCGACACCAACGGTTGTGCCGACATCTTTGTGCGCGATCGGGTGGCGGGGACAACGGAGCGGGTGAGCCTGTCCTCCAGCGGCGCGCAAGGCGATGCTGACTCCAGCTACGGCGGGATCAGCGCCGATGGACGGTATGTCGTCTTCTCCTCGTCCGCCACCAACCTGGTGCCGGATGACACGAACGCCAGGACGGATGTGTTCGTCCGGGATCGGGTAGCGAACACCACAGTCCGCGTCAGCGTGTCATCCACAGGGGTGGAGGGCGACGACCACTCGGGTTCGAGCTCCATCAGCGCGGACGGACGTTATGTTGCCTTCGCGTCCGATGCCACAAACTTGGTTACCGGTGACATCAACCTCCACGAAGATGTGTTCGTGCGGGACTTGATAGCCGGCGACACTTATCTTGTGAGCTATGCGAGCGACGGCTCGCAGGCGAATGACGACTGCGATTCACCCACGATCGCCCAACAGGCGCCCCACATCGTCGCGTACGGCTCCTCCGCATCCAACCTCGTGCCCGGCGATACGAACGGGACGAGCGATATCTTCGTCGTGGCGATCGGTCCGCTCGCCGTCCGCTGGCCGCGCTACGAGGCCGCGGCGCCACGGGGCTTCTCGTCAATAGCCTGGGCAATTATGCGCTGCTTGCTCGCGCCGCTGTGGCCGGTGGCGGCGCTGGCGTGAGGGACGTGGTGCGGGGACCGCAGCGAAACCGGGCTGCAGTGCCGCGGCACTGCGAACCCCAGTAACGGGACGACGTCTGTCGCCGGTCAGTCCTCCTCCGCACTCGCCCCAACGGCGTACACGCGGTTCTCCCCGTGCATGTTCGCGGCGAAGGTGACCCACTTGCCGTCCGGCGAGAAGTGCACGTTCGGTTCCCAACGGGCGTAGTCGTGGCCCGCGAGGCTGCACAGCTTCGACACGCTCACAGTGGCGTCTGCCCGTGGCTCGTAGAGGTAGATCCACGGACCCAGGCCCCCACCATCGCCGCAGATGCGTCGCCCCTGACGGTCGACGTTGTAGTGGACCGACCATTCTTCGGGCCGCAGCGGGTACCGCGCGGTCTCGCCGGTCACGATGTCGGTGCTGGCCAGGTAGAACTCGGCCTGCGGGGGGTAGCGGAGGTCGAACCAGACGCAGGTTCCGTCGGGATGCCAGAACTCGTGGCCCGCGATCTCGCCCTCGCGCTCGCGTCGGTATACGAGCCGAGCGTCCCTCTCGGTCAGATCGAGCAACCAGATCCGGTCCAACCTGGCCCACGGCCCCTCGTGACAGAACATCAGCGTGTTCGGGTCGGTCGGCGAGAACTGGAAGTGGCCGAGCCAATTACCCTCCTCGTGCACTTCCTCATAGTGGCCCGTCTCGATGTCGATGGTGTAGATCACGTTCCGCAGATGGGCCTCGAACATCTTCACGAACACCTGCGCCCGCGGCAGCGCCGCGATGTCGCGACCGCCGTCGTAGTAGCCGGAGGCCAGCGTCCTCTCATCGCTGCTCAGCGTGTAGTGGTAGAGAGACAAGTCCGAGGGCAGATCGCAAATGTGCCGCACCTCAAGCGTATCCAGAGCGATGCTCTTGATCGAGGTCCCCGCCCGGTAGTAGAGCCTCCGCGACGTCGGCCCGACGATCTCGTGGCCCATCCCGCCCGGCTCCCGGGTTAGCTGGTACCGCGTGCTCGTGCGGAAGTCGTAGACGAAGGACTGCGGGCCGGTCGGCGTTGGCGCACGGTAGACCATCTTGTCGGCGAATGCGGTGAAGGGGTTCTGGTGGAAGTACAGCCCGCTGGCACTGCCGCCCGCGATCACCAGCACGCGATGTCCCGTCTCCTCGTCAACATACGTGTCCGGGCCGTCAACCGTCCGCCCCACGACGCTGCCCCCAAGCACCGACACTGCACTCGCCAGGAACTTCCGCCGAGCGATGGTCCGCAACCTTCGTACCACTTTGGTCCCCCCTACGCTCGCTGTTCTGCCGTGCTCTGTCTTCCGCTGTCCCCTCTTCCAGCCCTCAGGAGGCCTTCCCTCGCCACCGACGAAGTATGCCCAGCGCTGTCTGACCCGCCTCAATCCCGCGCTCGGAGGGAACACCGATGGACTCCAGGTTCAAGACCATTACCCTCACCCGGTGCTTCAACACGCCCGCCGTTCTCTCCTCGAAGCGAAAGCCTGCGTGGAGCCCTGCCATGGACGACCTGAGCGGCAAGATGCCCCGCGGCCAGACGGAACACTGGGGCATTCCGTTCCGTTTCGGCCCGGAGGACGTTCGCAAGAAGGGCGTGATCGTCCTCGCTGGCCAGGGGGACGAGGTGACGGTGCCGATCAAGGGCTCTGCGACGCATGT
>CBFDAZ010000519.1:0-4678 GCA_965602825.1 uncultured bacterium | reverse complement strand
TCGCTTCCGGGTCGGTGTTGCAGAAGAGGGCGATCTTGCTCCGCTCTTCCTCGCCAAGGGGGCGCGTACTGCGGCAGACAAGCATGTCGGGCTGGATGCCAACGCCCCGCAACTCGCGCACACTGTGCTGGGTCGGCTTGGTCTTGATCTCGTCGGTGGGCCCCAGGTGCGGAATGAGGGTCACGTGGATGTAGAGGGTGTTCTCACGGCCCTCGTCGTTGCGCATCTGCCGGATGGCTTCCAGGAACGGCTGGCCCTCAATGTCACCGACCGTGCCACCGATCTCGGTGATGGAGACGTCCGCGCGGTGGTGCCTGGCGCAGCGGCGGATGCGGTGCTTGATCTCGTCGGTGATGTGCGGGATGACCTGGACGGTCTTGCCCAGGTACTTCCGGCCACGTCGCTCCCGGTTGATGACGGCGCCGTAGACCTGGCCCGTGGTGACGTTGGAGCGGCCGGTCAGCGACTCGTCGGTGAAGCGCTCGTAGTGGCCCAGGTCCAGGTCGGTCTCCGCGCCATCGTCGGTGACGAACACCTCCCCATGCTGGAAGGGGCTCATGGTCCCGGCATCGACGTTGATATACGGGTCGATCTTCAGCATCGAGACCCGCAGTCCCCGCGCGCGGAGGAGGCGCCCGAGACTGGCGATCGTGATCCCTTTGCCCAGGGACGAGACCACTCCCCCAGTGACAAAGATGTACTTGGTCTGCGGCATCGTCTCCCCCTGGCTGCCATCTGGCTGTGTTGCCGGCGATGTGCTTGTCGTGCGCCGTCGCAACGCTGCCTGCCGGCGGCTATCCCGGTCTGTTCACGACGGACATCGCGGGGGACCCGCTCGTTTGGGACAGGGCAACGGCATCGCGGTTGAAACCGCTCCTACCCCCCGCCCGCCGCCTGTACGGTAATCGGTCGATGCTCATGCAGCGCATTTGTCCTCAGGATGCCGTCGGGAATCCCGGATCCTGATTCAGTCCGGAGCCTGCTCCGGTTCGTCCTCGGACTCGGAGGAGTCCTCTTCCTCGCCCTCCTCGCCCTCGTCGGGCTCACCGGGCTCCTCCGCGCCTTCGGCTTCCTCCTCAACGAGCTCCGTCTCGTCTTCCAACTCGACTTCCTCTACCTGCCCCCGAGGAGCCGGCTTGGTGAGCTCCTGGATCTGGCGGTTGAGCTCGTCGATACTCGCGTTGATCTCGTCCACGCGCTCGCAGACGGCCAGCAGGTCGGCGTTCCGGACCTTGCCGCGGCCGTGCAGCGTGTAGACCATGTGCCCCATGTCGGACATGAAGCGGTCTCTCGTCTGCACCAGGTCGGTGATCTCGTTGCGCAGGCCGCGCAGCTTCCGCTGGTGGCCGACGGAAGCGCTAACATCGGCCCACTTCGTGCTGGCGAACTCCTTCGCCTTCGACATTCGGTCTGCCATGGTTCCACTCCCCTTATTGATCGGCCACGCCGTTCGGTCAGAGAATGCCCCGCCGCAGCAGCGGGCGCTTGTCGAGCCGTTTCAGTCCGGCATCCAGCGCTGCCTGCACCGCCTCCCGATACTCCCGTGTCGTCAAGGCGTGGGTGAGCTTCGCGTCCTCCCAGGCCCGGTGGCACGGCCGGTATTGGGCCATCACATTGACGTATGTCTGAGGACTCAAGTCTGCCAGGAAGCGCATGGCCTCCGGTGTCCCCGCCAGCCCCTGGGGTAACACGAGGTGCCGCACGAGAAGCCCCTTGCTGGCGACGCCCTTCTTGCTGATTTTCAGGTCGCCCACCTGGCGGTGCATCTCCCTCAACGCGGCAAATGCGTGCTTCGGGTAGTTTTTGGGTCCCGAGAGCCGCTCGGCCGTCTCCGCGTCCGAGTACTTGAGGTCGGGCATGTAGATGTCCACGATGCCATCCAGGAGCTTGAGAGCCTCAAGTGATTCGTAGCCTCCGCAGTTCCAGACCAAGGGGAGCCGCAGGCCTCGCTCGGTCGCCTCGGGTAGCGCTTCGAGGATCTGCGGCATGACGTGAGTCGGCGTCACGAAGTTGATGTTGTGACAGCCTTCCTGCTGCAGGAACAGCATCGCCTCAGTGAGCTTGGCGGCCGTGAACTCCCGCCCGTGGCCCAGGTGGCTGATATCGAAGTTCTGGCAGAAGATGCACGCCAGGTTGCAGTTGGCAAAGAAGATCGTTCCCGAGCCCCCAGTGCTCACGAGCGGCGACTCCTCCCCGAAGTGGGGACTGATGCTCGACACAAGCGCCTGTCTTCCGGTGCGGCACCGACCGACCCCGTCGGCGGTCCGATCGACCCGGCACTCGTGTGGGCACAGGCGGCACTCACGCAGCATCTCCAGCGCCGCCTGGACGCGCTGCTCGAGCTTGCCCTGGTTGTGCAGCGACACGTAAGCCGGCGCCATTGTTCCACCCTCGGCGGGGCGCAGGCGAAGCGCCCTCAGGGCCAGAGTCCGGACTCCGCGAGCGCCTCCGCCAGCGGCGCAATGTCCTGGTGGCTCGTCAGGTCGAAGTGCAGCGGCGTAATGGAGATCTTCCCGCTCGCGATCGCCGCGATGTCCGTACCTGGACTGGCGTCCTTCTCCAGCGGCTCACCCGTGAACCAGAAGTACGGCTGGCCCCGGGGGTCGAGCCGCTGGGCCATGCGGTTCGCGTAGCGTCGATGCCCCAGTCGGGTGACTTCGACGCCCTTGATCTCCTCGATACCGACGTTGGGCACGTTGATGTTGAGGAAACATGCCCGCGTTGCGGATTGCTTTGGGAAAGACCGAGCGATGCGCCGGGCTATTTCCGCGGCCACGTCAAACCGGGCCTCGCTCGCCGGAGCCACGACGCTGAGGGCGAAAGAGGGCACGTCGTACATCGCGCCCTCCATGGCTGCGGCAGCGGTACCGGAGTAAAGGACCTCCTCCGCCAGGTTCGCACCGGCGTTGATCCCCGAGAAGACGAGGTCGGGCAGGTTGTCGCGATCGATCGTCCCCAGGGCGACGCAGTCGGCGGGAGTGCCATTCGTTGCGTAGGCCTGTGCGCTGAGTCCGTCCAGGCTGATCTCTCGCATTCGGAGCGGCTTATGGAGCGTCACGGCGTGTCCGGCCGCGCTTTGCTCACGCTCGGGGGCGATGATCTTGACCTCGCCACACTCCGTCAGCGCCTCGGCCAAAGCCCGCAGCCCCGGAGCGTGAATGCCGTCGTCGTTTGATATCAGAATCTTCATGTTTACTGGTCGAAGTTCACCAGCAGAGAGTCGGTCAGATCCGGGAAGGCTCGAATGGCCTGCAGCGTTTCCTCGTCGAGGGGGCTGTCCAGCATCAGGGCCATCACGGCCGGTCCACGGACGCTTTCCCGCCCGACCTGCATGCCTGCGATGTTGATGTTCCGGCTGCCCAGCAGCGTTCCCACCCGGCCGACGACGCCCGGCCGGTCGTTGTGCCACGCAAAGAGCACGCTACCACGCGGCGCCAAGTCAATCCGGTAGCCGTCCAGGTCCACAATGCGAGCGTCCTTGGTGCCGAAGACGGTGCCTGCCATATCAACTCCTCGTCCCTCCGACTGCACCGTCGTCGTCACCAGACTGGTGTACCCGCGGGTGGAATCGCTGCTGCTTTCGGTGACCTTGATCCCCCAGGCCTCGGCCTCAAGGGGCGCATTCACGATGTTGACGGGGTGACTGCGCAGCGGACTCAGCAATCCCGCCAGGAACCACAGCCCCAGCGGCGTGACATCGTTCTCGCAGATCTCGCCGGCGTAGCGGAGTTCCACGGACATGATCGGCCCTTCGAGGAGCCGGCTGTGGAGGCGCCCCATCGAGCTCATCAGGGGGAGGTAGGGCCCCAGAGCGCGCACGGCCTCGGGGGAGATGGTGGGAGCATTGACCGCCGTTCGAGCTAGCCTGCCCTCGAGAATGTCCACGATCTGCTCCGCCACATCCACGGCCACGAATTCCTGCGCCTCCTCGGTCGAGGCCCCCAGATGGGGCGTCAGTACGACATTCGGCAGGTCGGCGAGATGCGTCGGGGGGTCGGGCTCGGCGGCGAAGACGTCCAGTGCCGCCCCCCCCAGCCGTCCGTCAGCCAACGCCTCCCGGAGCGCCTCCTCGTCGATCAGCCCACCTCTGGCGCAGTTGATGACGCATGCGCCGTGGCGCATGAGCGAGAGCTCTCTCTGGCCGAGCAACCCCAGGGTGCGGCTGGTCTTCGGTGCATGGAGAGTGACAAAGTGCGACCGAGAGAGCAGCTCGTCCAGTTCCACAACCTCCAGCCCCAGCGCTTCGGCGCGCCCCTGGCTGATATAGGGGTCCGAGACGATCACTTCCATGCCGAAGGCCTGCGCGCGACGCACGACCTCGCTCCCGATCTTGCCGCAGCCGACGACACCAAGGGTCTTCTGGTAGAGCTGCCGGCCGACGAATTGCTTCCGAGCCCAACTGCCCTGCCGGAGTTGGGCGTCGGCGCCGGGGATCTTGCGCGCCAGCGCCAGGAGCATGGCCATGGTGTGCTCGGCGGCGGCGATGGTGTTGCCTTCCGGCGAGTTGACGACGATGATGCCCCGGGCGGTCGCCGCGTCAACATCGATGTTGTCCACGCCGACTCCCGCGCGGGCGATGGCCCGGAGATGGGGGGCGGCCTCTATGGCGGACGCGTCGATCCGCGTTCCGCTGCGGACGATCACCGCGGCACACGGGGCCAGGCGGGCGGGCAGGTCC
>CBFDAZ010000518.1:0-4684 GCA_965602825.1 uncultured bacterium | reverse complement strand
ATCGCCGACGTCGTGCTGGCGGATAACTGGGCGCGCGAGCACGTTCGTGGTAGATTCAACTAGACCGTTCGGAGCGACCGGATAGCATATGGCGTCATTTGTGTCGGTGGCAGCCAACTCGGTACTGGCTATCGTCTTCATCCTCGGTAGCTGCATCTTCGTTCACGAGCTCGGCCACTTCCTGGCCGCACGGCTCGCCCGGATGAAGGTCGAGGAGTTCATGATCGGCTTCCCGCCACGGCTCGTCTCCTTTGTCCGCGGGGAGACGCGGTACGGTGTCGGCCTCATCATCTTCGGCGGCTTCTGCCGCATTGCAGGCATGGAGCCGGGCAAGGAGGGTGTGGAGGGCGGCTTCTATACCAAGTCCCGCGTCAGCCAGGTGGCCGTGTTGCTGGCCGGCGCCACGATGAACGTTGTCTTGGGTATCGCGATCTTCACCTTCTCGGGGATCTGGTGGGGGATACCGGAGGAAGAAGTGAGCCCACCGACCGTCGATACCCTCTTCCAGGGAGACGTGCCGGCACGCGAAGCAGGGCTGCGGCCCGGAGACGCGATCGTGGCTCTTGACGGTCATCGCCACTCCCTCAAGGTCCGGCGAGTCGAGCCCGGGTCGATTGCCGCGAGCATCGGTCTCGGGCCAGATGACCTCATCTACTCGATCGACGACGAGGACGTGGCCGTTCCGCTCGAACTGGTGCAACGCATCCAGCAGGCCGAGGGTCGCGCCACGATCATGGTGGACCCAGCGGGTGTGACGGTGGGGACGACCGTCAGAGAGCCGAAGCAGATCAAGGCGAACAGGGAGCAACTTCAGATCTCGGAGGAGCCGCCGGAGGCGAACGCTCTGGAGGAGTTGTGGGGCATCGAATTCTGGCCGATGCAGGTCTACACGACGCAGGTCTACGTCGGCAAGCGCCCGGCGCAGCCAATACGATTCACGGTACAGCGCAGCGGTCGCGAACTCGACCTTACCGTGACCCCCGAGGAGAATTCGGTTCCGATACAGATTGAGGACGAGTCGGGGAAGGCACGAACTACCTACGAGACCATCGGGCGCATCGGGGTGACCTTCCTTTTCTATCGCGACCACAGCGCAAAGCGTGCCGTCAGACTGGGTCTGGAGAGTTCGCTGGGCGTGATCGGCGGCGTACTTACGATGATCTGGGAGACCGTGACCGGCAAGGCCGACTTCGCGGCGTCGGGCCCCGTGGCGATCGCCTACTATGCGGCGGAACACGCACGCATCGGCTGGGACGCCGTGTTCCAGCTCTGCGGACTGATTAGCGTCAACCTGGCGATCATCAACCTGCTCCCGATCCCCGTGACCGATGGCGGCCGCATCATACTGGTCTGCTACGAAGCGATCGTCCGCCGCCGGATCAGCTCACAGCGCGAGATGGCCTGGCTGGTTGCGGGCGCGGTAGTCATCCTGGCCCTGTTCTTGTTCCTGACCTTCAAGGATGTGTTGAACCTCGCCATTCACCACGCGCCATGACAATCCGTCGTCAGCTAACGTACCCTCGTCCGGCTCGCCAGCAGATCGTCGCCGTACGCGGCAGGTGAAGGTTGGCAAGGTGTTTCTGGGCGGCGGCGCGCCGGTGTCCGTCCAGTCGATGACCAAGTGTCCGACGACAGACGTGCCGGCCGTGGTGAACCAGATCAACGCTGCCGGGGCCGCGGGTGCGGACTTCATGCGCATCGCCGTACCGGACAGCGAGGCCCTTTCCGCCTTCCACGAGATCAAGAAGCACTCCGCGCTGCCCCTGGTGGCTGACATCCACTTCGACTACCGCCTGGCCATCGGCGCTGCCGAAGCGGGGGCCGACAAGCTGCGGGTCAATCCGGGGAACATCGGGGGCCGGGAGCGTCTGGAGGCGGTGGCCGCCACAGCACGCGAACGCGGTATCCCGATCCGCGTTGGCGTCAACGCGGGGTCGCTCGATAAGGAGCTGGCCGAGGCTCACGGCGGCGCCACGCCCGAAGCCCTCTGCGAGAGTGCCCTGCGCAGCGTGGCGCAGCTTGAGGACGTTGGGTTCTCGGAGGTTGTGGTCTCGATCAAGGCCTCTGACGTGTCCCGGACCGTGGCTGCCAATCGGCTCTTCGCGAAGCGAAGCGACGTACCGCTTCATCTGGGCATCACCGAGGCGGGGTTCGGGCTGGCGGGCATTGTGGGATCAGCGATCGGCCTTGGCGTCCTGCTTCACGAGGGCATCGGCGACACGATCCGCGTTTCGCTGACGGAGGCGCCCGAGACCGAGGTTGAGGTCGGGATCGAGGTCCTCAAGTCGCTGGGATTGCGCGGCGGGCCTCGGCTGATCTCCTGCCCGACCTGCGGCCGCTGCCGCGTGGACTTGCGGCCGGTTGCCGACGCTGTGCGGGAGGGTCTGCGGAACCTTCGGGCCGATCTGACCGTCGCGGTTATGGGGTGCGAGGTCAACGGCCCCGGCGAGGCGAAGGAGGCGGACGCCGGTGTCGCAGCCGGCGCGGGGAAAGCGCTGCTCTTTGTGCGCGGCCGGAAGCTCCACACGGTTCCCATCCAGCAGGCTGCAGAGGCTCTTCTGGCGGAAGTCGCGAAGCTCGCGGCGCAAACCCAAGACTCCCCAGACGTAGACCAGACCTAGTGGGATAGTGACGGAGGTTTCTAAGTGAAGGTCTCAGAGCTGTACATACCCACTCTGCGGGAAGTGCCGGCCGACGCCAAGCTGCCGAGTCACCGGCTGCTCCTGCGGGGGGGGTACATCCGGCCCGTATGTGCCGGGGTCTTCTCGTACCTGCCGCTGGGGGTCCGTGTCCTGAGGAAGGTCGAGCAGATTGTGCGGGAGGAGATGAACCGGGCCGGGGCGCTGGAGGTCTTCCTGCCGGTGCTCAACCCGGCCGATCTCTGGAAGAAAACGGGCCGCTGGGAGAGCTTCGAGCCGCCGCTGCTACGTCTGGAAGACAGTGCTGGCCGGGACTTCGCCCTCGGACCAACCCACGAGGAGATCGTCACCGATCTCGCGGCACAGGACCTGCGCTCCTATCGACAGCTCCCGTTCACTCTGTACCAGATCCAGACCAAGTTCCGCGACGAGTTACGAGCCCGCGGGGGGCTGATCCGCTGCCGCGAGTTCGTGATGAAGGATGCCTACAGCTTTGACACGGGGCCGGAGGGACTGGACAACTCGTACAACGCGATGTACGACGCGTACTGTCGGATCTTCGAGCGTATTGCGATGCCCGTAGTGATCTGCGAGGCCTCCGCGGGCTCGATGGGCGGGTCAGACACCAAAGAGTTCATGATGCCGTGTGACAACGGGGAGGATACTCTCTTCCTCTGCGACCAGTGCGAGTATACGGCTAACGCCGAGTGTGCCGAAAGCCGGCGGGTGCATCCCAGCCGAACGCCGGATCGTCTCGGTCAACCCGAAATGATCGACACGCCTGACGCGCGGACCGTGGAGGAAGTCTGCCAAATGCTCGACGTCGGACCCGAGCAACTGGTCAAGACCCTCCTGTACGTTGCGGACGGCGAGTACGTGGCGGCCCTGATCCGGGGCGATCGCGAGATCAATGAGACCAAGCTGTCGAACCTCCTGGGCGCCGCCGAGCTGCGGATGGCCACCGAAACCGAAATCGAGGAGGTAACCGGCGCGCCGCTGGGCTTCACGGGCCCCGTGGGGCTGCCCGACAGCGTGAGGATCATGGCCGATCACGACATCGCCGCCATGTCGGACTTCGTCGTCGGCGCGAACAAGGCCGACGCTCACCTGGTCGCGGTCGATGTCGAGAAAGACTTCACCGTTGGTGAGTATGCTGACATCCGTGAGACCATCGAAGGCGACGGCTGCCCCCGGTGCGAGGAGGGCCTGCTGCGGCTTCAACGCGGGATTGAGCTGGCGCATGTCTTCAAATTGGGCCAGAAGTACGCCCAGGACCTGGGCGCCGCGTATTCAGACGAGAAGGGCGAAGAGGCCATCGTGACCATGGGCTGCTACGGCGTCGGCGTCAGCCGGATCATGGCGGCGCTCGTCGAAGGCTCCCACGATGAGAACGGCGTCATCTGGCCGATGGCGGTCGCCCCCTACCACGTCGCCGTGCTCGTACTCGACCGCGAGCCGAGCCTGATGGCGACCGCGGAGGGCATCTGCTCGCAGCTCGAGCAAGGAGGCTTCGAGACGGTCATTGACGACCGGGACGAGAGGCCCGGTGTGAAGTTCAAGGATGCGGACCTCATCGGCTACCCGATCCGTATGGTCATCGGGAAGCGCACGGCCAGCGAAGGGACGGTGGAGGTGCGGCGGCGGAAGGATCAGGAGGAACTGGTGGTTCCGTCGGACGAGGCGCTGGAAGCGGTCAAGAAGCTGGCTGCCGAGGCGTAGCCCTGGGCGGCCCCGCCAGGCCCGCAGAATCACATCGCGGCGGACAGGGCGTCCGCCGCGAGTTGGTTTCCGATGGTGGTGCGCGGTGCTGGATTTGAACCAGCGGCCTCTACCCTGTCAAGGTAGCATTCTCCCACTGAACTAACCGCGCATTGCGGGCTCTATATATAGCATACGCGGCAATGGGTGTAAAGGGTCTCTCAGGTGGCGGGAAGGCTAACAGGGCAGCGGCCGTCGCTCCCTATCTGCTCCCGCGTCGGGCTTCGTTCAGCGCTCTCGCCAGCAGATCGCCGAGTCCCATCTGCTCTGCCTCTTGGCGCAGGTAG
>CBFDAZ010000517.1:0-4688 GCA_965602825.1 uncultured bacterium | reverse complement strand
GTGGTTTGCCTTCGCCGTCCGGGCACCCCCCAACCGCCGGCGGATCAGTCGTTCCGGCCGGCAGGCTGCAGCGTCAGATGCCCCGCCACCAGCTGGCGGGCGGCCTCCATCCTGTCAGAGGGCGCCACTACCGCAACGTAACCGGGCGCTCCCGGAGCAAAGCTCAACTGCGCCTTGAAGGCCGAAGCCTCCGCGGCCGAGCCGGCCGGGGGGCCGACGTAGCAGCGCGCCCCAGCCAAGGGTGGCCGTGCGGAGAGAGTGACCCGCTCGCCCTGGTGAGGCAGCACGAGGAGTTCTCTCGATGCGCGGAGATCCTCGCCGTCGAGTGCGCAGACCGCGAAGTGATCTTGCGCCTCGGCCATGAGCTCGCCGCCGACGAGCAGGGCGCCCTGGCTCTCGGCCGCCTGCACCTGCCCGTCCGGGCCGAGCGCAATGAAGGCGAAGCCGTGGCCTGTGAGGTCAACCGCCACTTCCGCCTCGGACACCGTCACGCGAAGAAACTCGTCGCCGCTGTCCGTCCTGGCGAGCATGTACAGGCGGCCGCCGCCTTCGGTCGGGATCGAGAAAGCGCGGACCGGTGCGTCGGCGGGCTCGATGCGGATCGGCTGTATGCCCGCCAGGTCCAGGAGACGCCGGTAGACGGCCACGTCGGTCGGCTGCGCCCGCAGTTCCAGCGGATAGGGCGCGTGGAAAACTCTGCCCTGGCCCACGGATGCCTCGATGGGCTCCTGCTGCCAGGCGGAGTCGCTCACCTCGAAGGGCGACGTGGGTCCCGTTTCCGGAAGCCCAAGCTGGACCCGCCGGTCCGCGCGGGTCGGCTGGCGGGTGCGGTCGAAGGCGATGTCACCGGAGAGGTAGAGCGTGCCACCGGCCTTCACCCAGTCGAGGACGCGGTCGAACGTCTCGTCAGAGGGACAGTACGGTATCGGCCACACGATCGCTTTCGCCGACGCCGGCAGGTCCGCGAGATCCTCTTCGTTGGCCATGCCGAAGTTGACGCGTTGGTCGAGGAGGAGCTCAACGGCTCGCGTCAACCCATTGTGCAGTTGTCCGAAGCGCGGGCCGATCCGGTGGCTGTCGGGGGCGAGGATGAAGACCTCCGGCGACTCGTACTGCGGCTGAACGAAGGACAGCAGCAAGAAGCCCTGCTCCAGCGTATGCAGCCAGGGCTTGGTGGTATAGGACCCGCGCTGCATCAGCCCCCAGGGGAAGACGGACTCATCGAACTCCTTCCAGTCCCAGTTGGCGATGAAGGCCGCGCCAAGGCCGGCGGCATAGTGCATGTAGGTGTGGAAGCGGCGGAGCGACTCGTCCACCGGCGTGTCGAAGCTCCCCGCGGTGCGGGCGTTGTGGGCCTCGCGCGCTCCGAACTCACCCAGGCTGAAGCCCTTGCCCTGGAAGCGTCGATCGATCAGCTTGAACTCCAACGGGAAGCGCTCGACCGGGCCGTAGTAGTGCATGTTCGAGAAGTCCGTGTGCTTGACGCCCAGGATCTTGTCGGCCGGCGGCATGCTGGGCAGGTAGCCCACGCAGACGGGGGCGTCCGGGTCGCCCGCCCGGATGCCGTCCAGATTGGCCTTGACCCACCGGTTGAGCAACTCGGTCTCGAAGCGCTTGCGGTCCGCGCTGCGGACATCGTCCCAGGCGTCGGTCGTCTCGCCGAGGGGCACGTTCGGCAGGTCGGCTTCCGGAGGGTTCGTCGTCCAGGCTGCGCGGAGGGCTTCGTCCGAGCCGTAGCGCTGCTCGAGGAACCGGTTCCAGAGGGCCACAATGTCGGGCCGATCCACGGCGGCGACGCCGGGCTCGTTCTGGATGTCGTAGAAGATGCCGGGCACGCTCTTGTAGCGGTCCGCCCAGAAGCGGTTCCAGTCAGCCTGGGCCTGTAGTTCCTCATCGGTCAACACGGTGCCCATCCAGTCGTGCAGCGACAGGAAGATCGCGACGCGGTGCTTCTGAGCGAGCTGGACGATGGCGTCCATCTGACGGACAAACCGCTTCGGTCGCTCGACGAGGTCCAGAGGTAGGTTCGTTGGCTTGCCCTCGTACCCGCCCTTGGAGAAGGGGGAAAAATGCAGGATGCGGAGGAGGTGGATGCCGTGCTCGGACATCGTGCGGAAGTCCCGGTCCCAGATGGCCGGGTTCTCCTGGTCGGAGAAGTACATCATCCCCGTCTGGTTGGTGCCGACCAGGAATGTCGGCCGCCCGTCAACGGTCATGTAGTTGCCTTCCCAGCCAACTTTGGGCCCGGCGGCAAGGACGGTCTCACTGCGAACGCAGAAACCGGACTCGATCGTGTCGAGGAGCCGGCCCTCTGCGTCCCGGAAGACCGCGCGAACCGGTACGAAGTCAGCCTTCGCCGACTCGACCGTGGCGGTCGCCTCGACCGTCTGGGTCTCACCGGGCCCGAGCTCCACCGCGCGAGCCAGGAGCGCCTCACCGCCGACCTCAACGGACAGCGCGCGCTCTGCTGTCGCGCTGCCGTGGTTGGCCAGCGTCAGCGACACGTTGACCGTCTCCCCCGGCTCGTAGCAGGCGAAGTCGGTCTTCAGACTGCGCAGGAAGACCTTCTCGGTGATGTCGGCCATGACGCGCAGGAGAAGCGCGCGACGCTTCCGTCCGTCCAGGAACAGGTCGGTGCCGGAGGTCAGGCCGCTGAAGGCCCAACTGGAGGTGGGGTACTCGCCGGCGAAGTTGTGCATGATGCTCAGGGCTGTGCCGCGGAGCCCGCCGCCACTGTCGAGGGCCTGCAACACGGGGACCCAGCGCCGATACACGGGCGGGAATACGGGGCTGTTCTGGCCAGTCAGACCGCACGCCGAGAAGCCGGCGACCGGTCCAGCGAAGTCGTACTCGGGCCCGCCCCTGACCGTCGCGCCATCGTGCCATGTCGCTAGGCGGAAGCGCGTTGCGTTCTCGAGCCGGTACTGGGGATCGAAGACCGTGATCTGCTCCGGGAGCAGTGTCAGGGCGTCCCCGGCCTTGCCGACGCGCGCGTTCATGCTGGGCTTCGGCCCGGGGTCCTCGGCCTGATCCATCTCTTCGGCCGTGCGCTCCGGGCCGATCGCCGACCAGCCGCTGTCGGTCAGCACCATCAGCCGGTCGAAGGCGTAGCCATCCGTGGACAGGAAGCTCCCGCCAGCCTTCAGGTAGGCGAGGAAAGTCTCCCTGGCGTCGAGCGGGAAGTAGGGGCCGAAGGGCAGGATGATGGCGTCGAAGTTGCGGGGAGTCAGGATCTCCAGGTCAGCGAGATCGCCGGGCTTGAGGATCGTCGCCCCGAAGCTGCCGGAGCGCAGGACGTCGGCCAGCTTGTCCGGTGGGTGAGCCGTCGTGAAGCCGTCCGGAAGGTCATCGCCCATGTCGAGGATGCCGATGCTCCCCCGGTCGCCGCGCTCGACACGCAGTCCATCGGTCCTGGGGAGAGGCAACGGCGCTTCACCGGCGCCGGTTTCCCATGTCATGCTGTCCACGGTCACCTCCAGATCGGCGAAGTTGCAGCCGATCAGCATTCTGTTGACGGCGGTCATCTCTCGCGTCTTGGCCCCTCGCGCCTGAAAGCCGAAGCCGACCATCGGCAGCCGGACCTCGTGCCAGCCGACCGCGGCCTCGGCGAGCGAGTTCGCCTCGAAGGGCACCCTCTGGGACCAGCCATCGTTGTCCGGCTCGAACAGCCAGATGTGCATCGCCGCACCGGCTGCTGCCGTATGCCGGTAGACCCAGAAGCGCAGAGCTACAGCATCACCCGGGACCGTGCAGGGGCCGACCAGGTTACCCCAGTGGGGCGGACCGTCGGCATACCGAATCCGCATGGCCTTCCCGTCGCGTGAGTACTCTGTGTCGGCGGTGAATTCGGGGGCGTTGCCGCCATCGTGGTTGTCCGACCAGACGGAGGGGTCCTCGAAGTCATCAAGCGGAACGTCTGCGGCGAGGGGCGCCGTCAGAAGGAGCGGGATGAGAAGGGCGAGGGCCCAGAGGCTCGCGAAGCTGGGCCTGGAGGCCTCAAAGGCACGGCGTCGGAGCTGGCGCTCCGACCTACGAACGGCGCGGGCCAGGAGACCCGCGGGCACGGGGCGAGCCGGGATCTTCGAAGCAAAGCAGCAAAGCATCGTCGCGTCCTCCGTGAGCGGAAGGTTGGCCCTGCGTGTCAGGGGGCAGTCTCCACCCGTGACCGCAGGGATGCGAGATCGATCAGGAATGCGTTGGCCGGCGGGATGCGTCCCGTTCGGTAGCCCTGGCCGAGGTAGAGCCAGGTAGCCAGCGGACTGTGTGTCACCTCTGCCGGATCGCCACCGTTTAGACTGGCACTCGTAAGTTCACCGAAGGTCGCCATCTCAACTTCGTTCCATTCTCCACGCTTCAGGACACCCACTCGCGCTTCCCGATCCCCAGCTTCCAGCCGGATCTCCCCCGACCGAACGACCAGACGCACCGGCTGGTTGGCATCACCGACGGTGCAGAGGACGTGGTCCTCGCCGGTCTCCACTCGGAAGCGGAATTGCAGCTCGACGCGGTCGCCCGCCTCGCGGCGGTTCTCGTCCAGATCGAGGCCTGCCGATGCCTCGCCCGAGAAGCGCAGCACCGGGACGCCATTCACTTCGACCGCTGCGACGCCCTCCGTTGGTTGATCCGGCATCGCGAAGTCGCGGTCGAGGCCGGCGCGGTCAGCCGGGTCAAGCCACAGGGCCGGGTCT
>CBFDAZ010000516.1:0-4690 GCA_965602825.1 uncultured bacterium | reverse complement strand
TTGGGCGTCTCGATGGGCAGTGGGGCGCAGATCGTCTTCTCGCTGTCTGCGCCGATGACGGTCGATGCCCGCATCCTCAACATCGCCGGAAGGCCGGTCAAGACGCTCTGCCGCGCGAAGGACTGTGATGCCGGCGCGAACACGCTCCCCTGGAACGCGCGGAGCGGCCATGGGCTGCCGGTGCCGAACGGGACGTATCTGCTTGAGGTGATGGCTAAGGCGGGTGATGGCCCACAGACACGCGAGCTCGCCCAGGTGAGGGTCGGCAGGTAGCATACGCAGGCACACAACGGCGTCGGAGCAGGCGCTCTGACCGACGAGACGACGCCTGTGGCGGGCCTTCAGTGCTGGGCTGCGATCTCGTCGCGCAACACATCTTCGACTTGGCCCGGGAGCATCACCTTCACGCTAACGGTGCCGCGCGGGTCGGCCTCCACCAACTCGATCCCAACCTCGGGAGGCTCCCGGTCCGGCGGCACCGGATACAGCAGCGTCGCCAACACGGCGGGACCCGTTGCCCTGCAACCCACGACCGCTGTAGGGTTCGGCAGAACGGTCTTCCCGCCTCGCTTCCAGCCGCGCTTGATGGGCTTTTCCTGGCCGACGGTAACCTCCACGGTCAGGCCTTCTTCAGGTGCGGCGGCGATCAGCAGGTTCGGGCCGTCGCTCCGCGTGGTGATGGCATTCCCCTCAACTGATGCCTCCGGTGTGGTCAGCATGAACAAAGCCTCGTACAGGTGCTCCTGCTCATCCTCCGGCACGAGGCGGTCGATGACGACCCAATACTCGCCCCGTACGAAGAGCACGCTCCGCGTATGAGCGGCTCTGAGCTTCGCTTCCGGTCCGTAGCCGGCATCATACGCCCCGCGGAAGACCGTCAGACCGGGGCCCGACTCGAAGTGATGCGGGAGGGGCTTGTCCGTCGCGTAGAGGTGCCTCTGGATGCGGCGGTTCTGCCCCTGGTGATCGACCACGACCGTGTTGTGCGCCAGCGTCGAGACCATGAACTTGCGCCAGGGGGAGTCATAGTTGTAGCGATATGTGCCGGGATCGGTGATCAGGTACGCGCCGTACGCCCACAACTCGAAGCTCAGATTGTCCTCGTGCTGGTGGGCGATGCCGTACGGACCGGCGTCGACAATCATGAAGCGATCGTCGTCGCTCCAGCCGCTCCGCATGACGTACTGGCCAGCATACGGGAAGGCCGAGGTCAGTTCGGTGGGCTGCTGGCCTTCGTCGCCTGAGGTTGCCAGCCACAGGAAGTCCTTCCGATGGGGGAAGTCCTGGGCGCCCTTCGCGAGGACCGATCGTGCATTGCCGTGGCCTGAGTCGCCGAAGGCGGCATGGCGACCGGCGACTGAGGAGTACAGGTAGTAGTGGTACATGCCTTCGAGACGAGCCGTGTACTCCTCGGGCATTGACTGGCCGTTCAGCGCAGCCAGCTCTTGCACGGTGCGGAACTGCGACAGCACACCCGCTCCGTACCCCGGCGCCAGTTCCCACTGCACGCCATCGGGATAGACCTGCTTCTGCAGCTCGTTCCACATGCGCTCGGCCGCCACTTGCTTCCACCTCGGCCCGGCTGCGAACTCCGGAAACAGCATTCCGGCGGTGTACAGCGCCTTCGTCTCAGCCGTCGTCCAGTTGCTGCTCCGGTCGCCAATGTGTGAGTACTTCTCCAGGTGATCGGCCATCTCGATGAAGGCCTTGAGGAACTCACAGACGACGTGGTCGTCGAAGGCGGGGGAGGGGAGGCAGCGGTAGAAGCTGTTGAGCCACGAGCCTCCCAGGCGGATCGCGATCTCCAAGGTGCGCCATTCCGGAACGGCATACTTCAGCGGATGCTTGGACCCGCCACTGCGCTTCACGGGGATAGGATGCTTCTGGCGGAAGTCCAGGAACTGGCGGGCGATTTCGGCGGGGTAGCGATCATCCCCGGTAGCCCAGTAGGCTCGGCTCATGTCCTCCCACCAGGGCATGCGCAGGAACCCCATCGACCACTCCTTGTCGAACTCGTGCTCCGGCGCGTAGGTGGGATTATCCAGCCAGTCGATATCCTCGCCGAGAGAGAAGCCCCGGTAGATGTGCTGCAGCGCTTGATCCGCCTTTGTGGTATCGACGCCGCCGGGCCGCGTCTTGCGCTCTGGCTTGTCGTGCTGGGAGACGAACCACCTCGGGTCCGTCCGGCGCCGGAAGTGGTCGGCAAGGGCCTTCTGGGCTGCCGCAGTGCCCTCCCTCTGAAGCAATGCCAGCACCTCGGCCATTGCCGGATGGTCCGGACTGATGGCCTCGAACAATTGTTCGTCAGTCAATGCGTAGCGCTCGACCTCGGGCAAAGGTGGCCTCTCGAGTGCCATGGCGGCGCAGCCCAGCCCGACGACCTGGATGACGTAGACCATGGGGACTATTCCCTCGAAACGTAGGCTCGGATCGAGCCGGGGGTTCGCTGCGGAGAGCGCGAAGGCCTTGGTTGGCCAGTGGGCATCCCACAATTTGCATTCGAGCGGTAAGGTCGTGCAGTTTCGTTAACGGAATCACGGCATCTACCTACCAGTATGCCACCCAACTCTACCAGCAATCAGATCGCTCGCAGCCCGCGCCCCAAGACAGCCCGGCGCGGGCTGACGCTCATCGAAGTGATGACGAGCATGACGGTGCTGGGCATCATCAGCATCGGCGTGTCGATGCTCTACATCCAGGCGATCCGGATGTACAAGCGGGGCATGGAAGAGGCCACGGCACACAGCAGGGCCGTCCTGGCGATGGAGCGGGTCATCCCGGAGATCCGCGAAGCGTACAACGTGGACTTCCCCGGCCCGGACCGACTGATATTCACGCTTCCGCAGCGCAACGTTGACGGCCACTACCAGATCGACGCAGTCACGCGCTCCATCATCTCCGGGCCGCAGGTCGCCCTCTACACGTCGGACCACACGGGCGACATGGAGACGGCGGGCCGCTACATCTGGCGCGCCGAGCGCTCGAGCCCGACGGCAGCCTGGCAGTCGGCGCAGGTCATCATGGACGACGTGGAGGATCTGTCTTTCTCCTACGCGCCCAGCACCGACCGTCTCGAAGTGGTGGAGATCTCGATCACGATCGGTAAGCCTGCGGAGCCGGGTTACTTCAACCGGACCGAGATTGCAGAAGTCGCAATCCGCAACCACTGAGGAAACCAGGATGCTGTCCCTCCAGACCACAACCCGCTGCGCGACTACCCTCCGGCCCAAGACCTCTGGATGGGCCGGGCGTCGCGGCATAAGCTTCTGTTACGCAATGGTCGTGTTCACAGCGATGATGTGCCTGGGCAGCATCTTCATGCAGGTCGGCTCCAATGCACGGAACTCGTCCTACTCGCGACTGAAGCATAAGCAGGCGCTGTTCCTCGCCGAGTCTGCCGTCGACCGGGCCCTCTGGATGATGAACGCCAGCGCGTCAGGGATCGGCAATCTGAACGACACGCTCGCCCTAACCCAGGCGGAGGTCGACGACGGTATCACGAAGAGCTACACGTCGCAGATGTGGCAGCTCGCCGATGGTCAGTACCAGTTCACCGCCATCGCCCCGTGTGACGGGGTCGCGGGCACGCTCGAGATCCAGAGCGTTGGGATATCGCGCGATGGCGCTCGACAGGACCTGCGCGTGATCGCTCGCAAGGATACGGCGGGCGGCAGCTTCGTCTCGCCGGACTGCTTCCAGTACGCCATCTTCTCCGATCACAATCTGACCATCGACGGCGACGTCGACATCGACGGCAACCCATACTGGGGCGGCGCCGGCGTCTACGCCAACGGACACGTCCTGATCAATGACCCAGGATCGCAGGTGATAGGCGACATCAGCGCGACCGGCTCCATCGACGGTAGCTTCGACCAGTCGCCCTACGGCGCGCAGCAGACTGAATACGGCGCGCGCCAGGTCATGCCCCAGATCGACCTGGCCCATTACGAGGCCGTAGCGGACGAGTACTGCGGATCGGGTGGCACGGTCAACCTGACGGCTGGCGCCGATGGATCCACCGGCACCTACGCCGACCCCTGGATCATCTTCGTGACCGGGAAGGCCGACCTGGCAGGCCCTCTGAGCGGAGTTGGGATGATCGTTGCCACCGATGGGTTCCAGATCAGCGGCGACGTCTACTACGGCGCCCCGGACAGCAGTTGGGCCCTCATAACGACGGGCACCTTCGAGATCACGGGCAACACAGGCAGCCACGAGATCCATGGTCTCATCTACTGCCACGACACTGACGACAACGCCGCCTTCATCGTCAACGGCACACCTGAGGTGTTCGGTGCGGTCGTGGCCGACGTCATCACGCTGAAGACCGATTTCGATGTTGAGTGGGACGATCTGCCCACGCAGATCCAGGAGCTGCCGGGCTCCGCCGTGGCCGGCGGCCCGCCGGTCATCGACACGCTCTACTGGGAGAGGGTCTAATGAGCTCCGCCTCCTTGCCACGCAGCAAAGCAAACCCCGCGCGCCCGGTCACGGGACGCTGGCGATCCATGCGGTACCGTGGCTACATCGCGGTCACGGCGGCAGCCATCCTGACGCCACGCCGACTGATCTGCGCAGCGCTGGCGGCGTCGGTGGGCACGGCTGGTGTGGTCGACGCGACGGGCCGCCCCCCGGCCCCGGTGCAGTCCGCTACCCAGAACCAGCCTGTGGTCGTCAGACACGCCCTGCC
>CBFDAZ010000515.1:0-4713 GCA_965602825.1 uncultured bacterium | reverse complement strand
CCCGTCATGAACACGGGATGCTCGTCACCCATCAGCAGCACGACATTGGGCTTGTCGCTTGCAGGCATGGCGCGCCTCCGCTCGCCGAGGATTCGTCCCACGTGGTTTGGGCGCAACGCAGTCGTAGTCCTCTGCGCCGGATCGGACGATCGCCGCAGAGCCTGCCGCGCCTGCGGCGTCACTGGTCACCGAAGAAGGAACGGGCCATGTCTCGAATGAAGGTGGAGCGCACGAACGCCGGGGCGTCGAGGAGCCAGCGCTCGCGATCGACCCAGTGGCCAGACCGGCCCTCGCCGTGCGAGAAAGGACGCAGTTGCCATGCGGAGAGACGTTGGGGCCTGGACGCCTGCGTTCATCGTCGGCGTCATTTGCCTCATGGCCCCGGGCGCCTCGGCACAGGCCCCCCGACGGCTCTGCGAGCCCTGGTCCATACTGCGGGACGCACGCGCCCGGCCAATATGGCAGGAGGAGCCAGCCGATCATGTGCGCTGCCAGCCAACCAGCTAGCAACCAAGACCAGCCTGCGTCGCAGAAGGCGAACGGGACGGCTACCGTCGTGGACACGTCGGCCAGCCCGATGGCCCGTCTGAGGAGCGTTCCTCTCGACTCGGTGCGCTGGACAGATGGTTACTGGGCGGAGCGTCACCGACAGACGTGTGAGGTGACCGTTCGTCGGCTCTGGGAGCTGCTGGCCGATCCCGAAGCCGGGCACGTGCTCGACAACATGCGGATCGCGGCAGGACTCCAGGAGGGTGAGTTCGCGGGCACCGACTGGCAGGATGAGTGGCTCTACAAGTGGATCGAGGCTGCCTCATGCCTCTACCGGATGACCGGCGACGAGTGGCTCAACGATCGGCTGGATAACGCCATCGCGCTGATCGGACAGGCCCAAGAGCCCGACGGCTACATCGCCACGCAGATCACTGCCCGCAGAAAGAAGCGCTTCCAGAACCCTCGCGAGCACGAAGTCTACAACATGGGGCATCTGATCACTGCTGGGGTCGTCCACAAGCGGATGACCGGTAAGGACCCACTGCTCAACATCGGGGTCCGGGCTGCAGACTTCCTGTGCGACGTGCTGGGTGTGACCGTCGAGCCGTACTTCGCCCACAACCCGTCGGCGGTGATGGGCCTCGTCGAGCTATACCGCGCCACTGGTGAGCGGAAGTACCTGGACTGCGCCACGCTGATTGTAGCCAAGCGCGGGTCTAACCCCAGGCCGATGGCGATCTTTGGACAGCAGCCTGGGATTAATGGCACGGACCTGATCCAGGACCGCACACCACTCCGTAAGGCAACGGAGGTCGTTGGGCACAACGTCTTCTTCACCTATCTGTACGCAGGCGCGACGGACGTGTACCTGGAGACGGGAGACGACACGCTGCGGGAGGCCCTCGAGCGCCTGTGGACGGACCTGACCGCCCGCAAAATGTGCATCAACGGAGGCGTCAGCCCGATGGGGCAGGGGCTGAGCGGCTCTCACCCCGTGGTGGAGGCCGTCGGGCCGGCCTACTTCCTGCCCACCGCGACGGCCTATAACGAGACATGCGGCCAGATCGGCAACTTCATGTGGAACTACCGATTGCTGTGTGCGGAAGAGCGGGCCGCCTATGCGGACACCATGGAGGTGTCGATCTACAACGGGATCCTGTCGGGGATCGGGCTGGACGGGGAGAGCTGGTTCTACCGGAACCCGCTGCGGCGGTACGGGAGAGACTACTCTCCCAGAGGACACAATGACATGGCGGAGCGAGGGCAGCCTGGCCGACGACAGATCTGCTGCCCATCGAACCTACTGCGTACAATGGCGGAGCTGCAGAGCTACTTCTACAGCGCGTCGCCGGATGGGGTGTGGGTCCATCACTACGGCGGCAACGAGTTCTCATGCTTGCTCGCTCCCGGTGCTGCCCTGGTTCTAGAGCAACGGACCGACTACCCGTGGGACGGAGACATCGCCATTGCCGTGCGCGAGGCACCCAGCGCCGAGTCGTTCATCAAGGTCCGCATTCCGGAGTGGGCCCTCGGGGCAACGGTGAGCGTTAACGGCAAGCCCGTCGAGGCTGATGTGCAAGCGGGGAGATACGTCACGCTCAAACGGGTGTGGTCCCGGGGAGACGCGATCGAGATCGCTCTTCCGATGTCCGTGCGACTGATGCAGGCACGCCCGCGCGCCGAGCAGCTTCGGAACCAGGTTGCCGTGATGAGAGGGCCGATCCTCTATTGCCTCGAATCGAGTGACCTGCCGGACGAGGCGGATCTGAGCAACGTGTTGGTTCCCAGCGATATCGAGCTACAGCCGGTCGCGGCGGAGGATCTGCCGTTTGGGATCCAGGCACTCGAGGGCGAGGGTCTCTACCGCAGGGAGGCTGCGTGGGGGACGGAGCTCTACAGGCCGCTGGACACGCTCCCTCTCGAGCCGATCCCTCTGCGACTGATCCCGTACTTCGCCTGGGCCAACCGGGGCCCGGCCGAGATGAGTGTGTGGCTGCCGGTGGTGTTCAGGCCGTGACAGGCTGCGCATCACCGTGGTCGGTGGCTTGACCCAGCCGGGCCCCTGCTGCGCAGGCTCCTTCCTGTGGGCGTGGTGTCGGCTTCGGGTGGCTCGATCGAGTGCGACGTGTGCCCAGGCGAGGGCTGAACAGACGACGAAGATGGCCGCGGCTCCAGGTTGGGGGCCGTAGTGTCCGCCCGGGGAGGTGGCTGACGTGTCCCGGCGTGCCTGGCTTGCACTGATCGTCTTGCCTTTGTGCGCTCTGCTCAGCGCTCACGGGGGCCGGGCCGATCCGCTCCGGGCCGGAGGCCTCCAGTCACTACCGGAGCAGCGCACTCAATCTGTGGACCTCACCAACCCCGGCTTCGAGGACGAGTGGTCGGGCTGGCAGCCGGAGCGGCAGCAGGCCTTCTCGATCGCCCAGGAAGGGGCTCACAGCGGCGAAGCGTCCCTGCGCCTGGACGCCGGCGCTCAGACGCAGTACGTCCCGTCACTCCGCCAGAGCCTGCCGGAAGTGGCGGGCGGCGTCTACAACCTCCGCTTCTGGGTGAGGACAGTTGGGGTCGAGCCGCCTGAAGGGAAGCGTGCGGGTGTGCGCGTCAGCCTCGAGTACCACCTCAGGGATGGCGGTCGGGTCTGGCCCTCCACGAGCATCTTCAGCGGAACCGAGGACTGGCAGCCGGTCGAGCTTCAGGCGCTGGTGCGTGATGACTTGGCGCCTGGAAGCGCTCTCATCAGCGTCCATCGCTACGGCCCCCCAACGAGCGGCTCTGCCCTGTTCGACGAATTCGTGCTGGAGCGTGTTCTGCCGCCTCCCGTCGGAGCTTTCCTCCTCTACCCGAACTACCGCGGCTACCTTCCCGTCGGGGACCGATCTCCTCAGCGCGTGAGCGCCTGGCTGCGCGTGAACGATGCGGACGCCGCCGGTCCTGCGCGCGTGAGGGTTACCGAGGCCAATACAGGCCGTGAGGTTGCTTCCGCCGAGCTGCCGGCAGGGAAGGCTGAGGGAGTGGTCGATCTCGATGCGACGGACTGGCCTGTCGGGAGCTACATGCTGCGCGCGTCTCTGGGCCAGTTCGAGTACCCGCCCTACCTGATCCAGCGGATTCCAGCGGAGGAGCAACAGGAATTCAGCGTGTGGCTCGACCATCTCAACGTTCTCCACCTCAACGGACGGCCCACCTTTCCCTTCGGCCTCTACAACACGGTGGAGAAGTTCGGCACGGTGAGCGAGACTGACTTCGCTCGACTCGACGAGATGGCTGAGGCGCAGGCGAACTTCCAGATCAACTACTGGTGGTGGAACTGCGGTCTCGAGATCCGTCGCTCCTATCTGGCCGAGATGCAAAGGCGGGGCATCTGGTACCTCGACACGGTGAATAACGTGTTTGCTGGCGAGCTTCTGATGAGCCGCGAGAGCTTCCCCATAGGCGAGTCTCTAGTCCCGGGCGCCAACGGCCGCCTGGAGACCCAGGAGCAGTGCGACCGCTACTTGAGTGGGCTGGCGGCCGAGATGCGCAAGCTTGTTGGCCACGCCGGGTGGTACGTGATGGACGAGCGCCCCTTTGGCAAGGTGCCGGCCCAGTTCCACCAGTACTGCATTCTCCGAGAGGCCGACCCGGATCACCCAACCTTTGGTGTCAGCAACCGGCCTGCTGAGATCGCCTTCTGGCGCGATACGTTGGACATCGTCGGCCTCGATCCATACCCGCTCTTCAACATGAAAGCTGACACGCCCCTCACCCAGGTCGGCGACTGGACCCGTGCCGGTGTCGAGGCAACTCACGGCAATCGTCCCGTCTGGATCGTCATCCAGTTCTTCCAGGGGTGGTCAACCGATCGCTGGCCGACGCAGAAAGAGCTCCGCACCATGAGTCTGATGGCCATCACCGAGGGTGCGCGAGGGTTGTTCTACTGGAGCTACGGCGCCCGGGGCCTTGCCACAATCGGCGACCCAGAGGTGCGCGAAAACCACCGCCAACGGCTGATGGCGGTCACGCGCGAGCTGAAGCAACTGGAACCAGCCCTGATCGCGCCGGAGGCTCCCGAGATCATTGCTGCCGTATCCGATGCCCGGGTTCGCTGGCGGGCGCGCGAGGCTGAGGGCAAGTGGTATGTCTTCGCCTATCTTCCCGCAAGCAAGTTCAGTGAGCGGGCCGCGACGGACCCGGTTGATGTTATGTTCACGCTCCGCGACGGTAAGATAGGCGAAGACATACCAC
>CBFDAZ010000514.1:0-4713 GCA_965602825.1 uncultured bacterium | reverse complement strand
GAGGACAACCGGCACTTCGTGGAGCTGTCGGAAATGCTCGACGGGCAGTGGCTCTCGCAGCAAAGCCTGGAGCAGGCGGTCCACGAGAGCCACGTTGACCCGGCGTGGGAGTATGACACTCCCTACCGACTCAGAATCGAGATGAACGCCGACGGGATCGAGGGCACGGTGTCCGGCCTGGATGGGCGACTCCTGCACAAGATCGGCTATCGCTTCTCCGCCCCCGCGGTCACCACGGGCAGGCCGACTCTGCGGGCGAGCCGGTTCGATGGCAGCTTCGATGACTTCGTCGCGCAAGGAGGTGATCCGGTGGCCCCCGAGCCCATGCCGGAGCGGCCGGCTTTCGACGTAGCAGCCTCCGAGCAGGTCATCGGCGAGGCGACGGGCTTCTACCACGTAAAGAAGGTGGATGGCGTCTGGTGGATCGTCGATCCGCAGGGGCGCCGGTTCTACGCGGTTGGCACCGACCACTGCCGCTCCTCGGGGCACTGGTGCGAGAAGCTGGGCTATGCACCGTACGGCAGGAACGTGCAGGAGCAGTACGGCTCGCCGGAGGCGTGGGCCGAGACAGCGACGGCGCGGCTGAAGTCCTGGAACTTCAACCTGCTCGGCGCGGGCGGCGGCAGTGAGTGTTTCTATCAGGGGCTGGCTCACACCGCCTTCGCGGCCTTCGGATCGACGTTCTCGGATGTCAGCGACATCTGCCCCAAGGTGCATTGGACGGGCTTCCCCAACGTGTTCCACCCCAAATGGGGAGCGTACTGCGACAAGCTGGCCAGGCGGCAGTGCGAGCCGAGCCGCGATGATCCATGGCTGTTCGGCTACTTCTTGGACAACGAGCTCGAGTGGTACGGCAAGACCCACACGCAGTGGGGGCTGTTCGATGAGACGATGAAGAAGCCGGCCGATCATTCGGGGAAGATCGCCCTCGTCGACTTCCTTAAGCGCCGCTACCGGACGATTGCTCGGTTCTGCGAGGTCTGGGATCACGAGGCCGATTCGTTTGACGATCTGCTGGAGCTGGATGCGCTGCCCGATGGCGGGAAGGAGTCGCTGCGCGACGTCAAGATCGAGTTCGTGCGACTCGTGGCGGACCGGTACTTCGCCGTCACCACCGCGGCCATCCGCAAGCACGATCCGAACCACATGGTGATTGGCTGTCGGTTTGCAGGCGATGCGCCGGCCGGGATCTGGGACATCGCGGGCAAGTACTGCGACATCGTGACCTTCAACTACTACGGGCGCGTCGATCTGGAGGCGGAGGAGGCGCCCGGCCTCGCCGAACGGTTCACGAGCTACCACGAGCAGGCGAAGCGCCCGCTGATGATCACCGAATGGTCGTTCCCGGCGCTGGACAGCGGGCTGCCCTGCAAGCACGGCGCGGGTCAGCGCTTCGACACGCAGGAGCAGAAGGCGAAGGCGTACGAGATCTTCCAGAGGATGGTCTTCTCCCTGCCCTTCATGGTGGGATCGGACTACTTCATGTGGGTCGACGAGCCGGCGCTGGGCATATCGAGCACCTTCCCCGAAGACTCCAACTACGGCCTGGTGAATGAGAAGGACGAGCCGTACCCCGAGCTGAGCGCGACGGCGACTCGGGTCAACGGTCAGGCTCACGAGATCCACGCGGGGGGCGTCGCCGATCTCAAGGTAGGCGAGATCAAGCAGGGCAAGGACGGATTCAGTGTCGTCGTGCAGAACGGCGGCCGGCAGCCGGCGACGGCGGACATTGCCCTGATCGCGGATGGCGAATCCGCAACGGAGACGCTGACCGTGCCCGCTCGCGGCAAGCAGACACTGACCGTGTCCCGCAAGTGGGAACCTGGCGGCCATCTGGTCGCGGTCGAGATCGACCCGGAGCGCAAGCTCAACCAGCTCAGTCGCAGCGATGACCGCGCGTCAACGGCATTCTACGCCCCGGGGGCCGAGTGGGCGGACTGGGCGACCGAGGGCTCTCGACGGGTCCCGCTCGTCGTGGCCAATCCCGGGACCGAACCGTTGAGCGACTTGCCGGTGACAGTGCGGCTGGGCGAGTTGGCGAAGCTGCCGTGGGAGGAGATTCACTGGTCCCAGATCTACGTTGACGGCATCGAGGAGTCGGGCTTCCCGCGAACGCAGATCGATCCCCACCGGGAGCCTCTGACGGCTGACAGCGAACTGTGCTTCGTGATTCCGGAGTTGCCTGCGCAGTCGTGCAAGACGGCCTTCGTCACCGTCCTGCCGTTGCGGCAGCAAAGAAGAGAAGTCGCCTCGATGGTCTCCTTCGAGGAGACCGACATGGGGTTCGTCGTAAAGAGCCCGCGCTACGGCGACACGCGACTGGAGCTGCGCAAGTCACAGGCGACGGGCGACATCATAGACGAGATCATCGTGAACGGTGTGGTCCCCCTGGGTCGTTACAACCCGCTCATCTGGCAGGACCCCGGCCAGAACCAGTGGGTGCAGACGACGCGCTTTGAATCGTTCGAGGCGAGTCGCGGCCCGGTGCGGACAGGGCTGCGACTGACGGCGACGTACGGCACCGATGACCGGGGCGGGGTCATCACCACGGTGGACGACGAGGGGCAGCAGGAGGCGCGCCAGCAGATGGCCGTCCCCTTCCGCGTGACCCACGAGGTGATCGTCTACCCGGGCCGTCCGTACTTCCAGGCGCGATTCGCCTCGGTCGAGAACCTGGGCGACCGTCCGCTGCAACTAAAGGGCTACTTCTTCTACCTGGTCTCGGCGATCGGCGGTGATCCCACCGGAGACGAGACGGCGACGCCGGATGTGCCGAACTACTACGCCGGCGGAGAAGGGGCGTGGCGCGACGCTGAGGTGGGAGCGGTCTTTGGCGCGGAACCGTGGCCCGGGAGCGATCTACAGGTGCGCTTCTGGCTGGACGAGGGGGGAGGGCAGCATCCAGACGCACGCAAGCAGCTCGAGCCGCCGGCCATTCTCGATCCGGGTGAAGTCTACACGGAGCCCGATGCGCCGCTGCTGACGATCTACGGCGCGGAAGCTGAGGGCGCGCCGTGGCGGGACATACAGCGGCAACTGCAGCGATGGGCGGACGTGGTCATCGAGCTGGCCCCCGTTGAGCGTCGCTAGGGCGCCATGTGAGAGGAGGATGAGGAATGCACTCCGGAAGCCGTGTCCTCGGCACGGCCCCCGCCTTGGCGGTAGGCGTCTGGCTTATCCTCGCCCCGAGCGGCCTGCGCATCAGTGAGGTCGTCGCGGGCGAAGTGTCCGCAGCCAAGCAGTCGGCCCGCCGGGTGGAACTGCGGGTCTTCGTGTGCATCGACGATGACTTCGTGCGCCGCTTCGGCGACGAGCATGGTTCGGGACGCCGGAAGTTGAATGACTGGCTGTGGCAGGTCGAGCACTACATGCAACATGCCGGGTTCCCGGTCTCAATCTACATGGCCGGGATCGGCCGGTGGCAGTTGCCGCACGGAGCCCTTGACGGGAAGGTGATCTTTAGGAAATACGTGCCGAAGCAAGTGCCGCCAGATGGCAATGCGAACTGCCTGATCGCCCTCACCGGTCGCGAGGGTGTGTATTGGTCGGGCATATCGAGGTGGCCCCGCATCTTCACCAAGGCGCAAGCCGCCGAGCCTGTCGATGAGAAGACCGTCAGCGTGCTGTGCCACGAAATCAGCCACTGGTTTGGGGCCAAAGACATCATCGATGCCGACTTCCCGGAACGTTCGGTTATGAACTACCGCGACAAGCGCTTCGGCTACGTGAATGGACGGATCGTCTGGGACTCAGCCAACAAGGAGCGCATGGAGAAGGCCTTCAGCAGCTGGAGCCGGCAGTGAGGCAGCCGCTCGTGTCCGGGGGGACCTGGGAGCGATGGAGATATGCCAGCGGCGGAGCTCCCGCGCCGCCGCCACGGCACGGCGGACCTTCAAAGCACTCCGTTGGGCGTTGGTGTGATCGATCTCGATCGATCCGAAGGGGGCGATGTGGGTGGCCGCACTGAGCATGCCGCAGTTCTTGCAGAAGCATGGTCTGAGGCTTCTGGCAGTTAGTGATGAAGGCGTAGTTCCGGGGGTGATCCTGGCCAAGAAGAAGCTCCGACCGATCGCCAGTCTCGAGCAGTTGCTGGACGGCACCAGCGGGAAGTGGACTACCAAGCTGATGCAGGGCCACATCGTGGACGAGATCACCTGGGAGCGGAACCTGGGCGGCAGGATCAGCCTCAACATCCCGGGCATCGTCACGATCGGCGGCGGTCTGGAGAGGGCGAAGAGAGGCGCCTTCTCGATCTCGAAGGTCTCCGTGCGCGCCTTTACCAAGGCCGACCTGATGGAGGTGCCTCTGAAGCTGCGGCTCGGGGACTGGTCCAGGAAGCAGCCAAATAAGAAGGCCTGGAAGATGATCGACGGGCACTGGTTCGGCGAGAGCACCTGGTTCTGCGAGGAGTACACGCTGGACTTCCAGGTGCAGGCGGGCGCCGATCTGAAGGCCGACGTTGCGGGCGATGTCACCGTCGGGGCCGGGGCGGACGTCAAGTGGGTCAGCAAGACGAAGCTGAAGGTCACCGGCAACGACAAGGTACCGTTCGCCGCGGGCGTGTGGGAGCTATAGGCGGACGGGCTATCCACGACGAACGTCGCGGGGGGACCCGCTGTCTTGGGCAAGCAGTCGTCCATGCCGCTTTGCGGCGCCCTGAAACACTGAAGATAGCCGTTGTGCCGGCGGGCTTTCCAGCCCGCCATGTGGCGG
>CBFDAZ010000513.1:0-4719 GCA_965602825.1 uncultured bacterium | reverse complement strand
TCGTCTGAAGGCGCACAACGACGTGTCCAACTCGCACACCGTGTTCGAGGTGGCAGGCCGCGACCAGCTCGGGTTCCTGTTTTGCGTGAGCGCAGCGCTATCGAGTCTTGGCCTGAACATCCATACGGCCAAGATCACGACTCGCGGTACCAAGGCCGAGGACGCGTTCTACGTCACGAACGCTCAAGGCGACAAGCTGACCGACGACGAGGCAGCCCTGGCCGAGGACACGCTCTTGCGACTGCTCACGAGCGAGCTGTAACGGAAGCCGGCAGCTCCGGGTCCGGGGAAACACGATGGCGCCGCAGACAGTCGAGGATCTCTGCGAGGCAGCGGCGGCGGTTAGTGAGCCCGAGGCCGCTACCCTCGTGCACGCGGCGAGCCGGCTGGGGCTGCTGGCGGACCTCGCCATGGCCGATCTGGCTCTGTTCGCGCCGGCCCGAGAGCCTGGGAAACTCATCCTCCTCGCCGAGGGGCGCCCGACGATCTGTCCGCCGCTGTACGGCAAGGCGCGCACCGGCGAGCTGCTGCCGAGCGCAGCCGACCCTCTGGTGGCTCGCTGTCTCCGCTCGGGCCGGTCGCAGCGGAGTGGCTACGTATGCCTGTTGGGGGGGCGGCCGGTCGAGCAGGTTGTGGTGCCGGTGTGGGCCGAGGGGAGGCCCGCCGCCGCCGTGAGCATCGAGCGAGCGCTGCTCAACGGGCCCTGGGGGCCGCGCCGCCGACACCTGCGCCGGGCGGCGGATGCTCTGTCACGGTCGCTTCTGGAGGACGCGATACGGCGCCGGGACCTGCTCTACCTCGTTCGCATGGCACGCAACGTCGTGATTGCCGAGCCAGGCGGTGACGTCCTGTACGCCGACGAGCCGGCGCGTGAACTCTGGCGACGGGCGCAACCGGAGAGCCAATACACCCTCCGTCTCCCGTCGGGACCGCCACCGGACTCAACACCCATCTCCCACGTCGAGCGGCCCTGGGGTAGAGAGTGGGAGTTCGAGGTCGCCGGCGCGGTGCTGCGTCGGCGAGACCTGCCCTTCGACCCGGGGGATGAGCGCAGCAATGTGCTCACCACCATCCACGATGTCTCCCACCTACATGCCGGCGAGTGGCGCGTGTCCAGTCGGTCGGCCGCCATCCAGGAGATCCACCACCGAATCAAGAACAACCTCCAGACGATCGGCAGCCTTCTGCGCATGCAGAGCCGCCGGGAGAGCTCTCCCCAGGCCAGGGAGTCGCTGCGGACGGCCATCGGCCGCGTGCAGAGCGTAGCCTTCGTCCACGAGGCCCTGTCGCGCGACGGAGCCGACGAGGTGGACCTGAAGGCGCTGGCCACCGAATTGGCTGAGGCGGCGCTCCACGGCTCACAGCGAGCGAGCGCCGACATCACCTTGGCCGTGCTCGGACCTCGACTTCTGCTGCCCGCCGCGAGGGCCAGCCAAGTGGCCCTGGTGCTCAATGAGCTGGTGCAGAACGCTGCCAAGCACGCTTTCCCGCGGGGCGGAAGCGGAAGCATCACGATCCGGTTTGACCGTGCCGCCGAAGCAACGACTGTCACCGTACTCGACGACGGCACGGGCCTTCCCGACGGCTTTGATCTGCTCAAGACACCGACTCTTGGCCTACAGATCGCCAAGAGGATCGTCGAGTCGGATCTGGAGGGCACGCTGGAGTTGGCCTGTAACGGCGGAACGCGGGCGACCATTGGCCTGCCGCCGACACTGGTCCACCAGGAGGCGGAGAGCCGATGAGGCGCGTACTCATTGCGGACGACGAGTCGGTGATCCGCATGGACCTGCGGGAGACACTCGAGGAGGCCGGGCACGAGGTTGTCGCCGAGGCTGCGGACGGCGCTGCCGCACTGGAGCTGGCGCGCAGGGAGAAGCCGGACGTCGCGATCCTGGACGTCAAGATGCCACGCATGGACGGCATCCAGGCTGCCGAGGCGATCACCAAGGAGTCGATCTGCGCCGTGCTGATCCTGACCGCCTATGACGAGCAACGCCTCGTCGCCCGCGCCGCCCAGGCTGGGGCGATGGCCTACCTGGGCAAGCCCTTCCAAGAGCGCGACCTGCTCTCGTCGCTGGAGGTCGCCAAGGCACGCTTCGACCAGATGCTTGCGCTGGGAAAGGAGATTGACCGGCTCGAAGACGTGCTGGAGACGCGCAAGCTGGTTGACCGGGCCAAGGGTCTCCTTATGGATCGGGAGGGGATGACGGAGCCCGAGGCCTTCCGTGCCATGCAGAAGACCGCCATGAACCAGCGCAAGCCGCTGCGAGAGATCGCCCAGGCAGTCATCCTGGCGCACGAGACGGCAAGAGGCAAGGAGGGCTGACCGGCCGGCCCACCAGGGCCCCCAGGCCCACGGGGCCCCACAGGGCCTGACCGGCCCAAAGGTCGATCAGGGACCTGCGGGGGCGATGGGGCCTCCCGGACCCAAGGGCGACGCAGGCCCACGGGGCGAGTTGACCGGAGAGCAGCAGCGTGAGTTCGACGCCCTGAAGGAGACCGTCGAGGAGCAAGCGGCCCTCGTACGAGCCCTGACGAAGGCATGCCTCGTACTCTGGGCCAAGGCACTCCCGGAAACCGACCCTGACCCGGCGCTGGCAGGCGCGACGGCGGAACAACACTGACGCTTCTCGCTCCAACGTACGCGGCGACCTGCCGGGGATGTGCCCCGGCGGCGCGCCGCGCGGCAGTAGTGGCAGCCTCTTTTCGCGGAAATGCCAGGATTTTCGAGCGTCGCGGCGAACGTATGCGCGGCCCCATAATCTCACGGTCGGAGGGGGTCCGCCATGCGGACGCGGCCAGAGAAGCTAGTACTGATTGGCCTCGACGGGCTCAGCCCAGAGGTTCTACAGCGGTTCACGGAGACGGGTGACTGCCCACGGCTGGCTGAACTGATGGCAAGGGGCAGCTTCGCGCCTACCCATCCTGTCCCACCCATTGATGGAGCGACCAACTGGACCAGCATCGCGACCGGGACATGGACCGGGACCCACGGCCGTAACAGCTTCCTGGTGCGTGCTCCCGGCGATCCGTTCGGTTCTCCTGAAGCACCGGCGGCCGGCGTCTTTCCCACCCTCGCCGACATCCCGGGACCGGAGCCGGATGGCGCCACCGAATCGATCTGGCAGGCGGCGGGCCGGGCCGGGCGAACCAGCATCCTGGCCAACTTCCCGCGAGGCTGGCCGGCCACGGGCGACAAGGTGGTCGCGGTCAAGGGGAGCGGCCCCACCTCCTGCCCGAGCATCCGCCTGACGGATGCCCACCGCTTCGCCACCCGGGAGTCGGCTTGCGAGGACTTCACGAATGTCTTGCGGACCACCACCCCCAGCGGCTGGGCCAACCCGCCGGACTCGGCCCGCACCCCCCTGGAGGTCGCCTTGATCGTGACCGGCGAGGCCGATCTGCAGCCGACCTCTGCCGGATGGATAGTAGCCCCGGTTTCCGACCAAGCCTCCGAGGTCGATCCCTCTCTGATGTACTGCTGTCTGATCATTGCCGCGGAGCGCTCGGGGCAGGGCGAGGAGGATCCGCCCTTCGACACGGTCGTCGTCTGCCGAGGACGTGACGCAGAGCAACCCGTCGCGCGGCTGAAGGCGGGTGAGTGGAGCGATTGGGTGTTCGAGGACGTCAAGACGCCGGCCGGGGAGATCAAGGCGAAGTTCAAGCTACACCTCCGGACGCTGTCCGCCGGCGGCCGCGAGATCGTCCTCGACCGGACCCCGATGTTCAACGCGGAAGGCTGGGCGAGCCCGCCCGAGGTCGCCGAGGCGCTGATCGAGGCCGCCAGCGACGACTCGCAGGCTGGAGGGCTTGCCGGTGACCCGGCAGAGCGCGGCCCGCGCACGCCGACGAAGTTGCCTGTCGAGCCGCCGGCCGTCCAGGCGGAGGGCATCGCCTGGACCTGTCGCCAACTTTGCCGCACGCACGACTGGGGGCTGCTCCTGGCGCACCTCCAGGCGCCCGATGCTCTGCTCCATGAGATGATGAACGAACTCCACCCGAGGAGCCCACAGTACAGCCCCGACAGGGAGCAGCAGGCATGGGAGCGACTACGCCAGGAAATGGTGATGGTTGACCGCCTCGTGGGTCAACTCATCGATGACTGCGCGGGAGAGAACACGGCAGTCGCGGTGGTGTCGGACCACGGCATGGTGCCGACCCGCAAGTACGTGTGGCTCGGCAGGTGGATGGTAGAGGCTGGGCTGATGACCTATGTGACGGAAGAGGAGTCGGCGGGGATGAAGCTGCACTGGCCGGAGACTCGAGCCGTCTTGGGTGACTGCCCGCTGGCCCAGAACGTCTGGGTCAACCTAAAAGGGCGCGACCCCGATGGGATTGTGGAGCCTGAGGAGTATGAGGCGGTGCGCGCCGAGATCATCAACGTACTACTGTCGGCTCGCGACCCGGACACGGGCGCCTGTCCCGTAGCGCTGGCCCTGCGGCGGGAGGACGCGACGTTCCTGGGCCAGTGGGGCGAACGGATCGGCGACGTCGTCTACTTCCTGGCGCCCGGCTATACCAACGACGTGCGGGTGCACTCCGCCGGGCGGGTCAACGCCTCACTGACGGCGCTGGACGGCGTGTGGGCGGCTGACGGACCGCTGCAAGGAGCCCACCACGCCTACCTTCCCGGCGCGCGCGAGGGCGAGTTCTCCGTCAACGGCGTCTTCCTGGTGGCCGGGCCCGGGGTGCGGGAAGGCGCCGTTGACGGAGAAC
>CBFDAZ010000512.1:0-4719 GCA_965602825.1 uncultured bacterium | reverse complement strand
ATCATCTCACGAAGCAAGGCCATCTCGTCCGTGGACCTGCTCGACCGCCGGTACAGCCTGGCCAGCTCCAGCCATAGCTCGGAGCTGTTGGGGTTGTGCTCGATTCCGGCCCGGAAGAGACGGATTGCTTCCTCGTCGCGACCCACCAGCGCGTACGCTCTGGCCAGCCACAGCCGGTGGGCTGGCACATCCGGGACGTCGTCAAGCAGATCCTCGAGCACCCGCACGGCGAGCCCGCCCTGGCCGGTCTCAACACAGGCCGCTCCCACAAACAGCCTCTGCTCAGGGCCCAGATCCATCCAACCATCGCGCTCCGCAACCTCCGCCAGCTTCAGTTGCTGCCGTCCCAGACCGGCGCGCATGCCGGTGTCCTGGAGCTGCTTTGTGAGTCTCACTCTGTACTCAATGAGATCCGGCCTGAGATCGAGTAGATGCTCGACTGCCTCCTCCGCTTGGGGCAGCATCGAGTCCAGGCAGAACTCCGCATGACCCAGGGCGAACGATTCGTCGCGCGGAGCCAGCTCGATCGCTCTCCTGAGGTGCTCGCCGGCCCTATCGATCTGGCCCGCGATCGCGAGAGCTCTTCCGTACCAGAAATGGCCTGGGGCTGCGTCTGGGGCGTGGTGCACGACTGGCTGAAGAGTGCTGGTTGCCTGTTGTGCCCGGCCCACCAGGACACACGCGGAGCCGATGTGCAGGCGGTCAGCGTCGGAGGCCTTCGTGATGTCGCCATTCGCCAGGTCGGCTATCGCCTGGGATTCGGCCTCGGCCTGCTCGGCCCGGCCGACGCCGTTGAGGAGATTGGCGTACATCGTTCGCTGGACCGGCCACTCCGGGTGTGCGCCACGGACCTTCGCGAACACGGCAGCGCCCTCCAGCAACTGCCCGGTCCGCACGTAGAACGCGAAGGCGCTCTGGCAGAGGGGGATATCGTCTGGGGCAAGTTCCACAGCTCGGCCGTGAGATTGCCTGGCCCGGCCCAGGTCCCCCGCTTGCTCATAAGCCTCGGCCAGTGCGGACCGCACGGGGCCGCTGGTGGGGGCGGCGCGAGTGAGGTCCTCGAGCATCTCAATGGCGGCGGAGACTTCGCCCGCGGCGGCTGCATCACGCGCTCTGCTCAATGCGGCACTAAGCGTGTCCTCAGGGGTGCCTTCGGGGTCGCGCCTGGACTCCCCCGTTGCGGCGGGAGACCACGCCAACTGCGTCAAGACGACGAGCACGCCACTGGCTCGTATCAGATTACCGAAGCGATTGTCTTTTCCCAGCCACAGCCGCATTTTGCGGCACCCCGACAGCGTAATCCGCCAAAGCCATCTGAAACAGCGTTGGACGATACGACAGTATCAGAGCCACGCCCCAACCATGGTATCATAGCATTAAACTACAATAATGGCAATATATCGGGCCTCAGCGATTGGGCTCCGGGCCTGGCTCCGGCCCGACACTCCCTCCCCTCCACTCCGCAGCAGTCGGGGATGCCTCTACCACATCCCTGCCCTACTGCCGGCGTACCGGGGCGACTACTGCCCCGCCACCTCAACTGCCTGTCCGGGGTCGACTCCCAACACCACACCGCGCGAGCCATCCGTGAAGCGCGCCTCCACGTCGTACGTCTTGGCCGAGTCCACCCCGAAATGGGCCACAAACGGGTGATAGCTTCCCCAACCGCAGGCTGAGGTGATGTCGCGGCGGGCGACCAGCCGATCCCTATCTCCCACACCCCCGGCCTCATAGACGCGCACCTGGGCCCCCTCGCAGAACCGCCTGCCCGCCCGGTCGATGGGCCGCACCTTCAGCCAGTCCCGATCGTTCAGCTCGTTCCGGAACAGGTACTCACCGGTAACCGGCAGTTCTCCGGTAGGGCGTGCGCGGACGAGGATGTCCAGGTCGCCGTCATCGTCCAGGTCGCACAGGATCGCCCCCGCCCCGGGAATCTGCGCCCAGAGCGCCTCCGGGAGCGCCTCCTCGAACTGCCCAGTGCCGTCGTTCAGCCACAAGGTGCACCCATCAGGTGCGGACGTGAGGACGTCAAGGTCGCCGTCGTGATCCACGTCGCCGGCACAGGCACTCTGGTTGTGGCCGGGCTCCTCTGTCCATGCGGCGGGAGTGAGATCGGCGAACTCAGCGTCACCCAGGTTGACCAGCAGGCTGTTTGGCGCACCCTCGCCGCTGAACCGTCCGCGCACCAGGAGCAGGTCCAGATCGCCGTCACCCTCCACGTCGAAGGGGCAAGCGCCAACCTGCATCGGCAGCGAGAACACATCCGTTGCGGCGGCCAGGTCCTGCAGTCCGCCGCCTTCGAGGTTCAGGTACAGGCTGCTGGCTTCGTTGTATCGTGGGACGTATACGTCGAGCCGGCCATCGTCGTCGAAGTCAGCCATGACGGCCGATTCGCTCTTCTCGATGAGAGGCAGACCCACTGCCTCGGTGACGTCGATGAAGACGCCCTCGCCATTCGTGTAGAGGCGGTCACCCTTCGCCCCGTCGGGCAGATACAGGTCCGGATCGCCGTCGCCGTCGATGTCCCCCAAGGCGGCGCCGCCCGCCAGACCGTCGGGGATCGGCAGTATGCCGCTGATCTCCGTAGCATCGAGGAACTGCCCGTCGCCGGTACCTCGGAAGAGGGTCACCGGCCCGCCCCACGCACAGGCCAGCAGGTCCAGGCTCCCGTCACCGTCAACGTCACCGGGCACGAGCGCCTCGGTGCCGGCCGCGCCGCCGATGATCGGCTGCCCCCGAAATCTCAGGCCGCCCTCGTTCAGAAACAGCGCGTTCTCGGACCCGTTGTTGGCCATCAGCAGGTCGATGTCACCGTCCTTGTCGATGTCAGCACAGGTGACGCCCCAGGCCGTCGGTACGGACCACATGCCCGTCTCGGCGGTCACGTCGCTGAATGACAGCTCACCGGCGGCCGGGCACGAGCATGCAGTGACGAGAAGCAAGCCAAGCATTCGCACGACTCCCTTCAGGGTCCGCGCGCCTCCCTTTGAGTGCAGTACGCACCTACCGCCTTCAGGATACGCTCGCGCCTCGACCCCCATGGCCGGTACCACCGGAATCACCCGGCTGCCTCAAAGCGGTACACGTGCACCTCGTACGGCCTGAAGGCGTCCCTGAAGCGCCCCTCCCTGACCTCAACGGCTCGGTTCTCCCACAGAACCTCCGCAGGACCGTCCGCGCCCGCAACCACGCACTCGAACTCCGCCGGCTCATTCTTCGCATTGACCGCGAACAGGTAGCGCGCGTTGGCATCCGTCTTCAGCAGCGTGTGGACTGCCTCGGCGCCCTTCGTTACCTGCTGAGCCTGCCCGGGATCCTCGCTCAACAGCACCGGCGCCAGTTCGTTGACCTCGCGCACGATCTGCGTGATTCCCCCATAGCGGAGCGGGAAGCACTGCGGGATCGTGCCCCGAAAGACCCACGCCGCCTGGCCCGGAGGCAGGCCCTTCTGCTTCGCCACCTCGTCGGAGTGGATGCAGTACCCGGTGTAGACGAACCAGATGATCCCCTTCGCCCCGTGCACCAGCCCCAGATAGCACATGCAGCGCTGCTCCTCAATGGTCGGCATCCGGTAGGTACCCGGTCCGAGCAGGTGGTCGAAGGCCTGAGGGACGAGCCAGACGGGCTTTTCGTCCTCAACGGCCTCCCGCGCCGCCTCGACCCAGTCCGCCACCATCGTCAGGTCCGCCTCCCGGCCGTAGTGCGTGGGATACGGGTCCACGAGGAACACGTCGGTGGTGTTGCGATAGTGTCTCAACTCCGAGGGCCTGCAGAAGACGGTGCACGTGATGTGGGAGGGGTCGTTGCTTATTGCCTGCTCGTAGAGCCATCGCATGTCCTCCGGCGTCTGGCCCGGGCGCGCGACGCTCGGCTCGTCCCACAGGTAGTAGCCCAGCAGGCCCGGCAGCTCTTTCAGCGTGTCCGTGGCCCGCCGGACGGGCTCGGGGTCCCGGTCGGGGAGCCCGGGCCGGAGCGCCGACACGATGAGCTTCAGCCCTGCGTCACCTGCCGCCCGGGCCATGTCCGCACAGGACTCGGTGCTCGTAGTGTAGGTAAGGACGGTATTGAAGCCCTCCTGGCTGAACCGTTGGAAGTCCTCGGTGAGCGTGCTGTAGAACCCGATGGGGAAGACGGGCTCGCCATCGACCAGGAGCTCGTTGCGGTCGCCAATGGCGGCGGCTGGCGTGACACCGGGCAGGACGTGCAGCGGAAGGCTCTTCTCAGCGATGAGCGTCTCGCCCGCCCTCAACGACACCATCACATCGTGGGTGCCGCCAGGAAGCTCGGGCAGCGTGAGTTCAACGACGTCGGCTCGCCGTGGGTCGCGGAGGGTCTTCTCGGCAGCCGGCTGTCCTCCGGCAACCACGCCAACGGTCAGGCTGCAGCGCTCTCGCAGGTCGTCGCTGACGGCCAGCTCGGTTCGGACCTTCAGGGCGGCGCCCTCACTACTGCCGAAGATCGTGGCCCGATAGCGCGGAGACACGACGCGGGCTTCGAGCGCGGAGTCCACGTGCAGCGTCGAGGCGAAGTAGACCGCCGGCGGCTCGCCTGGCGAGCTGACCACATACCGGACCCGGTGTGCTCCTTCCGCCTTGTACTGCGCGGCCGCGGCAAGAGCGTCTGCTGCAGATACATTTCCCTCGACCCGCTGGGACTCCGCATCGGTCCCATCGGGCCCCAGGGCCACGACGACCGGCGTTTCTGCCTCGGGCGTACTAC
>CBFDAZ010000511.1:0-4721 GCA_965602825.1 uncultured bacterium | reverse complement strand
GAATCGCCGGTAGCCCTCGTGAGTCGGCGACACTCCTTGCCAGCCATGTGGCGGAGGACAGGGCTCGCCGTCGGTGCCGACGGGCGCCGCGTCGGGATGATCGTTGATGTACGATGCCACGTGCAGCGTGTTGAACTCCGCAAAGACCTTGACGCCCTGCTCCCGCAGCCGGCCCAAACGCTCGGGGGTGACCGAGTCCGACCCCAGCCAGATCGCGTTGATGCCGTAGTCGTCGAGGCGCCGGCCCTCCTGCAGAAGCTCCTCAGGCACGCCGCCGTAGAGGCCGCGGATGGCGACCCAGGGACGGGCTCCCGGCTCCTGGGCCGGGCCGGCCGTGCAGATGCAGGTCAGCCCCAATGCCGCTACGGCTGGCTGCGTCTTGAGCATCTCGGCACTCCCTTCGGGTGACCGCGCTCAACTCGCCTCGAACAACACCCGTGCGGTATTGCTCGTTCTCTCGAGCGCAACCTCTTCCGGCCAGACCGCGGCCCTACCTGGGAGCGGCGTCATCCTGCCGGCCTTGTCGTCAAGCCGTTGTGACGACGGAGCTCCCGCTCCGTCCACAAGGACCGGCAACGGCTGACGCGGACGGCGGTCGCGGATGAATCCGCTCCTACCCCTCAGCACCGCCCAACGACGTCGGAGGCGCCCCTGCGACCCCGGGCATCGTGCCTTGGCCGCAAGTGGCTGCCCGTCCTTGCGGATCGGGACACGAAGGCCCGCCGCTCCCCGCCGCGAATATGCGCTCATCCGGGAGGAGAAGGGACCATGGCTACCTTACGCGACAAGTTCCTTGGTTGTATCGCTGCGTCGTGGGTCGGCTCGGCAATGGGTGCGGCAGTGGAGGGTTGGACGCGGGAGCGGATTCGAGAGACACATGGGGACCTTGACCGCCTCCTGCCCTACAAGCATTACACCGCCCATACCGATTGGGAGCGCCTGCCCGGCACGACCGAGGATGGCATCGAACGCCAAAAGCTGATCGCGACCGCGATCATCGAGAAGCAGGATCGCGTTGCCGCCCACGATCTGGTCGCCGTGTGGCTCCGGGACCTCAAGCCCGAGAACATGGTGTACAAGCAGGAGGCCTTCGACCGGTCGCTGCTCGAGCTGGCTCGGGCCGGCGTGCCGCCTGTCGAGCTGGGCCGGCTCTGGCCCTTCCCCAACGTCGTGTCGGTTGCTCGCGCCTCGCATCCGCTCGGCCTGATCAATGCCGGAGACCCCGAGGGCGCTGCGGACGATACGCTCGCCGTGGGCCGCGTCTACGCCCAGGAGACCTCCTTCGGGCTTCGCTGGGCCGCCCTCTACAACGCCGCCCTCGCCGAAGCATGCAGGCCCGAGGCAAACGTGGAATCGGTCCTCGCAGCCGCTCGTGCGTTCGCGAGCTACCGAGCCGAAGCCGGGAGTCTCTACGCCCAGTATGATACCATCGAGCACGAGGTCTCCCGCGCCCTCGACATCGCCTCTCGCCACACCGACCCGATGGCGATGCGGGATGAGTTCTACGAGCACTACCACGGTGGCGGGTACTTCAACTACGGGATGTCCCAGGCCAACGAGATCGTCTCGAAAGGTTTGGCCGTCTTCGCCATCACGCAAGGCGACCCGCGCGAAGCGGTACTCGCCGCCGTCAACTTCGGCCGGGATACCGACTGCCTGGCCGCCGTGGCCGGAGGCCTTGCCGGCGCGCTGAGTGGACCTGCAGCCCTCCCGCCCGAGTGGATCGACCAGGTCAATGAGGCGACCCGGGAAGACCCGTACACGAACAACCACCGGACCATCCAGGAGACAGCCGACGGCCTGCTGGCCGCCTTCGGGGCGCGCCTGGAACGCCAGAGTGACTACGTGTCGATGATGGACGCTACGGACTAGGTTTGCGCGGAAAGGACAGCCCACAATGATCACCAAGATCGCCAACGTGAACCGGATCGTCATGGTTCGGCTGAACCCCGGCGAGGACTTGCTCCACGGGCTCCAGGAGGCGACGAAGGAGGCCGGCATCCGCAATGGCGCCATCCTGAGCGGCGCCGGATCGCTCAGCGCATACCACTGCCACGTGGTGGAGACCACCAACCTCCCGCCCGGCAACATCTTCTTCCGGGACGAGGGAGCCTTCGACATTCTGACCCTCACCGGGATCATCAGCGACGGCCGGGTCCACGCCCACATCACCTTCTCGGACGAGAAAAAGGCGATGGGTGGGCACCTGGAGGAGGGGACACGGGTACTGACCTTCGCCATCGCCGCGATCGCGGAGCTGCCGGGCGTGAGCCTGCAGGACTGGGACCGGATCGTTGACCTGTGAGCCGCTGCCGAAGGAGCCAGTACATGAAGATCACCGACCTCGCGTTGGTCGAGGTAACCGGCGAGTTCCCGCCTGACGAGCTTCAGAGCGAGGAGCGACTCGCCAACCCGCTCGACGTCTATCCCGAGTTCGGCGGGAAGTCCTTCACGGCCCGTCAACCTGAGCCGGGGGAGAAGACCCGCCACACCCAGGTGTATCTGGAAGTCCGGACAGACGAGGACCTGACCGGCTTGTTTGGCCCGGTCGATAGCCACCAGTTGCCGATCCTCCGGCACGAGATGCGCGGCTTCGTCGTCGGGCGGGACCCGCTGGCGAGCGAGAAGATATGGGACCTCCTGCTGCGGCGGAATCGCCACGCCCACACCGGCTACTACATGATGGCGATGAGTGCGCTCGACTGCGCCCTGTGGGACCTGCGGGGCAAGGCGCTCGACCAGCCGATCCAGCGACTCCTGGGGGGACCGGTACAGGACGCGGTCCCCGCCTATGCCAGCATGCTGGGCTTCTCCCACGAGCCCGAAGCACTCGCCAGCCGCGCCCGCGAGTACCGCGATCTGGGCTACCCGGCTCAGAAGTGGTTCTTCCGCTACGGGCCAGCCGATGGGGCCGAGGGGATCGCCCGCAACGTGGGCCTCGTTCGGAACCTGCGCGCGGCCCTCGGCGACGAGTACCCCCTCATGTTCGACGCCTTCCACTCCTGGGATCTACAGTACGCCCTCGACATCGCGGCCCGCATCGCGCAGTACCACCCGGCGTGGCTCGAGGAGCCGGTCCGCGTCGATCGGACGGAAGCCTTCCGCACCATACGCGAGCAAGCGGGTGTGCGCGTGGCCACGGGCGAGCACCTCTACACTCGCTGGCAGGTGAAGCAGCTTCTGGATGCCCGGGCGGTGGATGTGATCCAGGCCGACCCGGACTGGTGCGGCGGGATCAGCGAGCTGGTGAAGATCGCCGCGCTCTGCTCGGCCCACGAGGTGCCCGTCTGCGCCCACGGCCATTCCCTGCATGCCGCGCTGCATGTCGCCGCCGCCAGCCCGCCACCGGTCTTCCCGTACGTGGAGTTCCTCGTGCTGCACCAGCGGAGCAAGCAGCGCTTCATGAAGGGGTACCTTGAGCCACAGAACGGCACGCTCGCGCCACCCAGCGCCCCGGGCCTTGGCATCGAGCTGGACCCGGGAAAGGTCCAGGACCAGAGGGAGCTCGACTAGCCCGGATCATTCACGACGAACGTCGCGGGCAACCCGCTCTTTTGAAAAAGAGCCGGTTTCCCGCGCCCTTCCGGCAGAAAACTCTGTTTCGGTGTCGGTGCTTGCGGTGAAGCACACTGTCCTGCGGATGGCCCAACCATGGGACTGCGGATGCAGGTCGACAACGGCTTCCCCGCTGCTGCTATGTGTTCGGGCCGCAGTGCATCGTGAATGATGCGGGCTAGTGCCTCGTCAGGCTTGATGTCTGGGGTCGGTGCCACCATGGCCACGGCGCCCTCACCCCCAAGCCCCTCTCCCAGCACCCACCACACCGCCCCAGCGGGAGAGGGGTGAACGGTAGGACAACGGCGCGGTGATCCGCCGACACTACAGGGATCACGGCTGACACGGCACTAGCCATAACCGAATTCGGCTATCCTCGTTTGGGCGGTGAACCGCGCCCGACATCGTTGCCGTTGGCATCCCTGTCCCGGAGGAGAACATGCCTCAACACAAGATCGCCCTCGTCGGCTGCGGCGGGATCGCCCATGCGCACATCAAAGGCTATCGAGACGTGGCGAGCGCTCTCGGCCAGGTCGTCGCCGGCTGCGACCCGAACGAAGAGGCGCTCAAGGCCTTCTGCGATCAGTACGAGCTCCCGCTCAGGTTCACCGACGCTGCTGATCTGATCGATTCCGGCGAGGTCAACGTAATCGCTCTACTGACTCCGCCTGCGGTGCGCGCCGAGGTCATCTTCCCGGCCGTGGAACGCGGCATTCACCTGCTCGTGGAGAAACCCTTTGGCGAACATCTGGCCGATGCGGTTGCCTTCGTCGAAGCCGCCGAGGGAAGCAGCGTCAAGCTCGCGGTGAACCACGAGCTGCGCTTCATGGCGGACGTCCTCGCGATCCGCGAGATCATCGCGTCGGGGCAGCTCGGCGACTTGCGGTGCATCGCCCACGATCAGTTCCAGGATCGCACGACCGTCAGGGGTTGGCGCGCAGAGGAAGAGCGGCTGGAGATCAGCATCTTCAGCATTCATCTGCTCGACCGCATTCAGTGGCTCGGGGGCCGCGACCCGATCGCCGTCACGGCCCACACGCGCCACTGGAACCCCGAGGTGCGTGGGGAGACCTTCACCGCGCTCACGGTTGACTTCGGCGACGAGCTCGTCGGCACGATGGTGTCCAACTGGCACTCGCCGGCCATCCCGGAGTGCCGCTTGCGCG
>CBFDAZ010000510.1:0-4725 GCA_965602825.1 uncultured bacterium | reverse complement strand
GGTTCGCCTTCGCCCGCGGGAAGGGCAGTCCGTTGTCGCCGGTGATGACGACAATCGTGTTATCCAGCTCGCCGCGCTCCTCGAGAAGAGCCATCATCTCGCCGCACTCGCGGTCGTAGCGCTGGATCTCCCAGAAGTAGTCGAGAAGGTCACTGCGGACCTCACGAGCGTCGGGCAGCATCGGGGGTACGATCACGTCGTCGATGTTCATGCCGGAGGCCAGGCCCGAGCCCTCGTCATACGGTCGATGGGGGTCGTGGCTGCCGAACCAGAAGCAGAAGGGCTTGCTGTCGGGACGCGCTTCCATGAACTCCCCGAAGCTCTTGTAGCTCGGTCCCGCGGCGTTGCGGGTTCGTCCGCCGGGCTCGTGCTGCCCCGGACCCCAGCCTTTGCGGGTGATGCCGACGTGGTAGCCGGCTTCCTCCAGGAGATCGGGATACACGGGGAACCTGGCCGGCAGCGTGCTCCAGAGGTTGCCGCCTTCCTCGAGGGCCCAGAACATGCGGCCCGTCAGGACGGCCCCACGGGAGGCCGTGCACGTGGGTGCCGCACAGAAGGCGTGGGTAAAGCGCACGCCTTCTTCGGCCACGCGGTCGAAGGCGGGGGTCTTGACGACCGGATCGCCTTCGACGCTGGTGTGGACCCACGACTGGTCGTCGGAGATGCAGAACAGGACGTTCGGGCGGTCGCTGGCGTTGCTCGGCATGGGTGGCGTTCTCCCTTGTGCTGATGCCTGGCGGGCGGCGAGCAGTGACCCAGCGGCGGATACCCCCGTCGCGAGACTGCCGGTGCGAAGGAACTCTCTTCGGTCCATGGGTAAGCTGCCTGCAGACATGGGATCGGTGGGGCCTGTACGGGGGTCATTCAGCCTAAGCCGACGTGTCGCCTGCTTGCGTCGGAGATTCGGGAACCACGGAAGACGCGAAACACCGGAAACCACGGAATACACGGAACACAGGGAAAACGGCGGGACAAGGCTTGGCTGCGGGCACGACTGGGCAGCGGACTGCGAACAGGTGAATGCGATCCCGGAAAGGAACCCGGCGGCGTGCACTACGCCGGCGTTACCCCAATGTCTTCAGGAGGCAGGACGCTTGCTACCAAGAGAGCGAATTGAGACGACCCTCAGGTACGAGGAGCCCGATCTCGTGCCGTGGGGCGAGCACTACATCGACCACAACATCCACGAGATGGTGCTGGGGCGCGAATCATGGGTCCACGCCAAGTTCAGAGAGACGAAGGGCCTGTGGGATGGGCGTCGGGATGAGATCGTCGAGTGCTACAAGCGAGACATCCTCGACCTGACCGAGGCTCTCGGTTTTGACATCATCACTGTGGGCCAGAACCCACCGGCAAACTACCATCCAACGCCGATGGAGCAGATCGACCACGAGACGTACCGTTCCGGCAAGCACCTGTATCGCATATCGGCCACCACCGGCCAGCTCATGCCGTATAAGATCGATACCGAAGGCTATGAGCCCCCCACCGTGGAGCAGCTTCAGGAGCAGATCGACCGCCTCGAGGCCAATCCTCCACAGAAGCCCGACGATTCGTGCTGGGAAGTCATGCGGCACGTGGTGAAGGAGAAGAAGGCCACCCACTGGATCAATACATGTATCGGGGACTTCGGCTTCCCCGCTGTTGGTCCGACTGACGAGGAGCGGTACCTGAACCTGGCCCTGCACCCCGAGCTGCACGCGAAGGTGACCGAGCTGCACGCCAAGCAGTGCATGGCGCGTCTGGCGTGGTACGCGGAGGAGGGTGTTGACTCGGCGATGCCGTGCGCGGACCTGGGCAGTTCGACCGGGCTGTTTGCGAACCCCAAGATTCTGGAAGAGCACGTCGCCTACTGGTGGAAGGAGTACGTCAAACGCGGCCACGAGTTGGGGCTCAAGATGATCAAGCACTGCTGTGGATGCATCTGGGAGGCCCTCCCGTACCTCGTCGACGCCGGCTACGATGGATACGAGGGGATCCAGGCCAGTGGCGGCATGGACATGAAGCTGCTGAAGGAGCGCTACGGTGAGCGGCTGACGCTGTGGGGCGGCATCTGGAACGAGCACCTGATCCTCGGCACGCCCGAGGACATTGAGGCCGATGCGAGGTACGCCATCCGCTGGGGCGCGCCGGGGGGCGGCTTCATCTACGGGGCTACCCACTCCCTGGCGGTTGCCACGAAGCCCGAGAACCTGGAGAAGATGAGGGAGTGCCGTGAGAAGTACGGAGCGTACCCGATTGATGTGCCGGAGTAAGGCGGGGCGTGGTGCCGCGGAAATGGTGAGGACATGACAGTGTCGGAGCTGGAGCTCCGACCTACGAACGGCTCGAACGGCGCGGGTCGGGAGACCCGCGGGCACGGGCGCACGCCAAGTCTTCGGAGCAGTGCGGTGTGTGTGTTGCTGGCCATTGTAACCGCGAGTGGAGGACAGGCTCAGATGGGGCTGCCGGAAGGCAAGGAGTACACCAACGCCATCGGGATTCGCTTCGTGCGGATCGAATCGGGCGAGTTCATGATGGGCGTCGGGGAGACACCGCTGCCGGATGAAGTGGCGGGGAAGCCACACCGGCACGAAGGCGACTTCGACGAGAAGCCGGTCCACAAGGTGACGATCAGCAGGCCCTTCTACATGGGCGTGTGCGAGGTCACGAACGCGCAGTACGAGCGATTCAAGCCCGAGCATCGTGAGCTGCGCGGGAAGCTTGGGTTCTCCAAGGCAGACGATGAGGCGGTCGTGTTCGTGAGCTGGGACGAGGCGGCGGCTTTCTGCAGATGGCTCTCGAAGAGGGAAGGTCTCCCCTATCGCCTGCCAACCGAGGCGGAATGGGAGTACGCCTGCCGCGCGGGCACGACGGCCCCCTACCACACCGGCGATACGCTCCCGGAAGCCTTCCACAAGAACCCCCGGCCGAGCTGGTATCCCGACCCCGAGCGAAGCGGCGAAGCCGACGTGATGCCCCTGATCGTCGGCCAGACCCCACCGAACCCGTGGGGCCTGCAGGACATTTGCGGGAACGTCGAGGAGTGGTGCCACGACTGGTATGGCGCATATGAACCGGACGACCAGGTCGATCCCGTCGGACGCGCGGACGGGGAGTTCCGGGTCACTCGCGGAGGCAGCCACTCCACGGAGCTCTACTTCCTGCGCTCGGCCAACCGCATGGGCACCCTTCCCGAGGAGCGGAGCTGGCTGATCGGCTTCCGCGTCGTACTGGGCGAGAGGCCGAAGACAAAGCCTCTGCCCGTGCCGCCGCCCGAGCTGCATGCGCGGGATGTCAAGCAGCGCGTGCCGCGCGACATCCGGGAAGGCCCAGATCCCGAGAAGCCGTACTTCGCACGCCCGCGCAAGTTCGTGAAGATCCCCGAGGGCGCCAACGGCCCGATCTTCTCCCGCCACAACCACGTGCCCGCGCTGGTGGAGTGCCCGAACGGCGATCTGCTGGCCGTCTGGTATAGCTGTGTGGAGGAGCCCGGCCGGGAGGTCGCGCTGGCCGGGAGTCGGCTCCGGTACGGCCAGGAGGAGTGGGAGCCGGCCTCGCTCTTCTGGAGCGCGCCGGACCGGACCGAGACATCGAATGCGCTCTGGTTCGATGGGAAGAAGACGATCTACCAGTTCATCGGCCTGTCGGCGGCGGCGACCTGGGGCCCGACGATCACGGTGATGCGGACCTCGCGCGACGACGGCGCGACCTGGTCCAGGACCAGGATCATCTGCCCGGAGCACGGCACGCGCCGCATGCCGATCGACGGCGTCTTCCGGACCGAGGATGGGGCAATAGTGCTGCCCTGCGATGCCGTCACGACCGGCCACGGCGGAACGGCCGTCCACATCAGCCGCGACGGCGGGGAGACGTGGATGGACCCCGGCGGGAAGACGGCCGGGATCCATGCAGGTGTCGCCGAGCTGCGGGACGGCCGCTTGCTGGCCTTTGGGCGCGGCGACGAGATCGACGGTCGGATGGCCAAGAGCATCTCGGCGGACATGGGCCAGACGTGGACCTACAGCGCCAGCGAGTTCCCGCCGATCGGCGGCGGCCAACGGCTGCAGCTCGTGCGGCTGCAGGAGGGCCCGCTGCTGTTCGTCTCGTTCGCCAGGGACACGATGATCCGAGACGTGACGGGCGACGAGCGGCCGGTCAACGGGCTCTTTGCCGCGCTGTCCTACGATGAAGGCGAGACGTGGCCGGTGAAGCGGCTGATCTCCGACGACGGGCCGGGGAGATCGGTGGAGACCATGGACGGACGGCCGTTCACGATGGACGCCGAGAGGGCCGAGCCACGAGGGTACCTATCCGTCTGCCAGGCGCGGAACGGGGTCATCCACCTGATCTCGAGCCGGCAGCACTATGCCTTCAACCTGGCGTGGCTGCACACTCCCCCACCTCCCGGCCCACCACCGCCCACTGCGAGGGAGCTGCCGGTCAAGGCGGAGCTGGCGACTGTCTATGTGCCGCACGCGGCCTCCAGCCAGGCCGATCCCTCGTGGCGCTTCACGGGGAGCGGGATGGACGAAGCAGATGCCGTGAGCTTCCCCGCTGATGGGGTCATGAAGGTCACGACCGGCCCCGATCAGCGGGCACGCTGGGCGGATACCTCGGCCGATGGGTTCGGATCGGCAGACGCGCAGACGGGCTTCACCGCCGAGACCAGGATGCAGGTCCTGAGAAGCACGGCCCAGACCCGTGGCATCGACTTTGAGGTCTACGTCGGCGACGGATCATCGG
>CBFDAZ010000509.1:0-4725 GCA_965602825.1 uncultured bacterium | reverse complement strand
GATCGCGACCTCATCTTCGCCGTCTACGAGGCGCCCTGGAACGAGGAGAATCCCGACGCTCAACGCCTGGTTCGGATTCACCGTGCCGATCTTCAGCGCGTGCGAGCGGCGCTCGCCAGGGAATGCCTCCACCCCAAGGCTCAGGGCGCATGGGAGACCTACCCGTACGCTCGCGACTTCCGCGTACTGACGGCGATGCTGATCGCCAAAGGCCGCACGTGCGAGAGACAGAACGACCACGACAAGGCGGCGACTTCGTATGCGGATGCACTATCGCTCATCCCGGTTCTCGACAGAAACGGCCTGACGCTGCACCTGCTCATCGGGGCTTCCACCACGGCGTTGGTCGCGCCGGAGCTTGAGCGGTGCGTTGGCTCGGGTCATGTCTCGGAGGGCGCCCTGGCAGGCTTGGGAGAGCGGCTCGACTCCATCTTGAGCAAGCGCGCAGCCTGGCACCAGGCGCTGGCCGAGGACTGGGCGCTTGACCAGAAGATCATCGATGACATGGAGACGGGCAAGTCGGACATGAGGGATCTGCTCGACACGACGGCTCCCGTGCCGCCGCGGCTGCAGCGTCTCATCGTCGATCGCGGAAGGGCGGAGATCAACGACAAGCTGGGCCGGGTCATCGAGGACGCCAAGAAGCCCTACTGGGAGCAGAGCTACCAGATGCCTGAGCCCAAGACCGTCCTTGGGATGACGCTTTTGCCTGTGTTCACGAACTCCGCCCGCAAGGTGGCGGAGCGCGACGTACTACTCCTGGGGCTGCGGACCCAAGTGGCGATCGAGCTCTACCGCCAGCAACGGAGATCATTGCCGACAGCGCTGGGCGATCTCGTTCCCGCCTATCTGTCGGAGTTGCCGCTCGACCCGTTCGATGGAAAGCCGCTGCGCTATCGGCAGACCGACGGGGGCTATGTCCTCTACAGCGTCGGCCCCGATGGGAGCGACGGCGGCGGCCAGGACCGCCTCGACAGGAAGACCTCCTCCGGCGACATCATCATCTGGCCGTGGGGGCCGGTGAGGAAGCCACGAACGAACTGAATGGCCCGCGGCGCCGCCGGCCGTGGTAGGACAGGCGACCTCGCCTGTCGCCGGTCCGCAGGACCGGACGCCGTTGTGGTCAGTTCCCCCTTAGTCCTCCAGCTCCCAGAACTGACCCTCGCCGGGACCGAGCTCCACCTGCGCCGTCCTGTACGGCGGCTCATCCTCGAAGGCTACCCGCTGGCCGGAGTAGACGTCGGTCGCCGAGGTTGCGGCCTGCGCAACCAGGGCCACCTTCACGGTCCGCGCCTGCTTTGCGTCCATGTTGATGAGGTACACGTACCTCCGCTCGGTCTCCGGATCTTCGCGACCGATCGCGAACACCTCGTACTGGTCGGTTCGCACCTCAAAGCCCGCGCGCCGGTGGCGGAGCAGCAACTCCTTCGCCTTCGCGATGTCAGCCGCCACCTTGGCGAAGGCTGCGTACTTGTCGTCCTCGGCCGCCAGCGTGTCTTGCGCGATCAGCGCAATGCCTCCCGCGGGCTCCGGGCCGTGCGTCTGCAGCGGCCAGGAGATCAGCGCCCGCGCCCCGTTTGCCAGCGCAAGATGCGCGAGAGCGGTGAACTCCTCCGGGCTCGGATTGCGCCAGTACGGGTCGGGCTTCTCCTCGGTCGGCCTGCCGCCGAACCCCTGTATCACATACCACCAGGGCGCCTCGCTCGATCGCTCGATGAGCTGGAACGCGGCAAACGGCGGCAACATGGCCTTGTAGATGGGGTATCTCAACAGGTCGTAGTCGGCCTTGCGGATCGGGTAAAACCGCGCCATGCGAACAGGCGAGGCCAGCATCTGCCACAGCCGCACCGGATCATCGTCGGTCAGGCTGCCCACCGATTCTCCCACCATGCAGCTCACCAGCGGCCGCTCCGGGTGCTCGGCCAGGAAGGCATCGTACTTGGCCTTGTAGCGCTCCAGGTCATCCGCCTTCGGCTCGTCGCCGAACATGCACGCGAGAATGCTCGGGTGGCCGAACACATCCTTCGGTATCTCCTGATCCACGCGCAGGATCGTGCGGATGCCGTACTGCTGCGCGATGTCCAGTTCCAGCTTCAGCTCGTCCAGCGCCGGCCCAACGAGTGTGTTCAGATTGTGCTCGCGCAGGCTGTGGCAGATGGCATGGAAGTAGATGCGGGAGATCTCGCGATGATGGGTCAGGAGGAACTTGTTGTACGCGCCGACCGGGAAGAACGGCTCATCGACCACGGCATCCGCTTCCAGGACGTCGAGAATCGCGACCGGGAAGCGCCGCGCATCGATCCTCTTCTCCCCGATCCACAGCTCCGCATCGAGCAGGTGGAAGCCGTTTGGGAGGTCGGGAAGAGGCGGTTCCGTCGCCGTCCTCTCGCCGCGCGAAGCCGAGGCCGCCAGTGTGCCCTCCTTCAGGTCGGCCAGCCGCCCCCTGACTTCCGCCAGCACCACGTGTCCCGTTGGGTTGTCAACGCTCACGTTCAGGAAGACTCGCGCGCCCGGCCGGAAGATGCCCTCTTCCGTCGGGCTGTGGATGTTGAGGACGCAGTCCGCGACCGCCATCTCCGACAGAGCCTTGAAACCCGCGCTGAAGGTGCGGTTGGGCGGATTGCGGACCTCGTGCCGACCCGCCGGCAGATCTCGGTAGTAGATGTCCGATGGCAGTCGATCGCGGTTTGCGTTGAGCGATGAGACGAAGGCCGCCTGCCGGAAAACCTCCCAGTCCTCCGGGATCGGTGTGTAGACGCGCGGATGGAACACCCAGTAGGCGCGGGCCGGCTCGTCGATCTCGAAGACCTGCACCGCGTACGGCTCCCTGGCCTTGATCGCCGGCAGGCCCCGGAGTTCCTCGGGCACCTTTTTCATCGTCATCTTGCCTTCGCCGTACTCGTGGAAGAGCTGCGCATCCGGCTCGACGGTGTGGAGTGTCGCGCCCTCGGTGAGCGGCGTGATCGTCAGGGCGTGGCTGCGACCGCCCACAGTGAGTATGGCGACGCCCAGAACCCAAAGACGTTGCGTCATGCAGTGGCCTCCTCGGGAGGGCGCTTGCGCCGACACGGAAGTCCGGTTTGTCAGTCGTCGTCCGCCACCAGCTCTATTTCGAAGCTGACGAGATAGTGGTCGGAGAAGCGGTCGTCGAACTGTTTCTTCGTCAGTCCGTGGTCGGTGCGGTACTTGCTGTGGATCACGAAGCTATCCTGGCGCACTTCGTCGCTCTCTTCCGCAACGACGAAGCGGTCGAACGGCGGCGGCTCCGCACCCCAGACTTACGTTGGCCTATCGCCCGCGTTCAGGTCAACGAACCCGTTATCCAGGAACACCTTCATGTCCGCGTCCTCGTGGTCGAGGATGTTCGTGTCGCCGCCGATGTAGATGTCTTCCTCGCTGCCGGCGCCGATCTCGGACAGTGCTGACAGCGCCTCCAGGATGCGGGCTGCCTCAACGCGTCGGTGGTCGATGATCTGTTCCGGGTGCGGTTGGCTCGGCTCGTTGGCCTTGAGATGGAGGGGGATCAGGACGAAGTCGGTCTGGTCTTCATCGACCTGGAACCAGATGGCGACGGGCGCGCGGCAGAGGATCCGGTGCCGCGCCGGCCCATCCTTATGATCGTGCTGATGGTACTCCTCGGCGGGGACCGGCAGCCTCAGGTAGGCCGTCGCGGTCACTCGGTGCTTGTCGAAGAGCACACCGAGGTTCTTGTCGTCAGGGTTCCACTCGCAGGATGTCCGGAACAGCACGTAGGTCCAAGTGTGGCCGTCCTGCTCCCACAGGAGCCGCACGACATCGTCCAGCACACGGTTGCGGTAGTACCCCTCCTGGTCCTTGTGGGTGATGGTGATCTCTTCCAGGCCAACCACTTTGGCCCCGCTGTCCGCGATGTAATGGGCGAGATCCGTTGCGCTCTTGGCGCACCCGGCTTTACATAACTCCTCGATGTTCCACGCGCCGATCCGCAGCGTGTCGGCCCAGGCACATCCAAACAACAGCAGCGTCGCGAAGCTCACGACCAGTACGCCTCTCACTGCTCGGTCATTGCGCAAGTACGCCATGGTCGTCACCACCTCACTCTTGGTTCTCCGGGTCGTGGCCCGGTCTCGCGGCCACCTATTCGCGTAGTGGCTCGATCCCGCCTTGTGGGTTGATGGGCAGGCTGCTCCCGCCTGCAGATGCGCCAGACGGAGAAGGACCAAACCGCAGGGCTCGTCGAATACCGGCGCCGATGACGATTGACGACAGAGCCAGAGACAGGGCCGAGTCGCTGGCTGCACGGATCCTCGAGTGGTTTGACACGCGGAAGCGCGACCTCCCCTGGCGCCGGGATCGGGATCCGTACCGCGTCTGGGTCTCTGAGATCATGCTCCAGCAGACCCAGGTGCCGACGGTCATTCCCTACTTCGAGCGCTTCATGCAAGCCTTCCCCGACGTGCAGGCGCTGGCGGAGGCGCCATTGGATGATGTCCTGCGGCTGTGGGCCGGGCTGGGTTACTACTCACGCGCTCGCAATCTCCACCGCGCCGCACAGGCCATCGCGCAGCATCGCGGAGGCGCGTTCCCGACAGACTACGACGACATCGCGGCTCTTCCGGGCATCGGGCCGTACACCGCCGGAGCGATTGCGAGCATCGCCTTCGGCGAGCCGGTCCCCGCCATCGACGGCAACGCAACACGGGTGCTGGCGCGGGTGTTCCTGGTCAAGGGAGATGTGCGATCGGG
>CBFDAZ010000508.1:0-4727 GCA_965602825.1 uncultured bacterium | reverse complement strand
ACTTGCTGGGTGTCGCCACACTGCAACGGCCAGCCGATTCGCGGCCGGGCAACCATCGCGACTCGGCGACCATTCTCTCACAGCAGGAGATGGACCCCGCGAAGCACGCCTACACGGCGGAGATCCACTTCTGGTCGCAGGGGCCCAACAGCAACCCGACCAGCGGGAAAGGCACCAACCACGTGTGGGTTGAGGTGGCCGCGGGCGACCCCGTCAACGTGGGCCTCATCGCTCAGGACTACGTGTATATCAGCAAGCACGCGCCCCGCGTGCTCACCGTCGAGGCAGCTCTGTTCTCGCAAGAGGCCAACTGGCGGCCGACAGACTACGGCGATGGGCGTGACACGGACGGCAGCCATCCGGCGTGTCACGGAGTCTGGGATCTCGACGGCGACGGGCGGATCGAGTCCCCCAACGAGGATGGCTACGACGAGGCGCGTGTGAACGGGTCCACCTGGGCCCTCAGCATCAACGGACCGATCATCACTCGGACCGGCGGCTCGGCGGGAGCGTGGAGCTACCAGGGCCAGCACCAAGGCAAGGGCACGCGCCACTACAACTACGATGGGGACATCACCTACTACGAGCCGCCGCACTTCCCCGTGATCGTTTCGCAGTGGCAAGTCCTCTACTGGCGGGAGGTCTAGCACGTGAAGATGCGCGCGTTGCCAGGTCTCAGCGATCACAACCGAGAAGCCCTGCGTGCTGCCGCAGGGATCGTCGTCTGCCTGGTGGCCATTTCACTTCTGTTCCCCAGAACCGTGCAGCCGCGAGCAAGGCAGGCGACGGCTGCCCCCCGGGCGGCCGAGCCGTCCACCGATGCGTCACGGACGCTCAGGCCCGAACCGTCGCAGCCGGTGGTGCCCGATCCACCGACGGATCGTGTGGACTCCGAGGCGTCAGACGCCGCCCAGTCCACGGGTGATCCCCGAACGCCCCCACCGCCCCCGCCAGGGCTGCCCAACAAGTTCGCTCGCGCGAGGTACGACCGGCCCGTGTATGCAGCGTTCCTGGAGCCGGAGGCGAGTGCGGCACGCACCGAGGTGCTGGCGGAGGACAGCGCAGTGCCCCGACGGCCGACCACGGCCGACGATACACGCATGCGGCGACTGACCGACGAGTCGGACCTCACCGAAGCGATCGAGACGCACACTGAGGGCGGCTCCGCGCACGCTGACGAGTGATCGCACCAGAGAGCGCGCCACTGGGATCGACCCCACAACGTACGTTCCCCAGCTCCGAAGGTCTCGTGTCACGCTCGTCTCGCGAGTGGGTGCTGCGCGGCTGCTGTGAGTCCCCCGGGGCATCCAGTACAGTATGTTGAGAAGCCTTCAGCATTCGTTTACGCGCGACCGCACCGATGATAGGGCACTAGCACTGTGTACAAGCTGCCTGGCATGGCCATACGGTGGCGCAAGGAGCACGACATGGGCCGGGTGCGGTGCCGTGCGTGTTGTCCGGCGCGCGGCGGCCTCTCGTTGATCGAGATACTCATCGCGGCACTGATCCTGGCCGTCGGCCTGGTCGGCGTTGCGGGCTCACTCAGCTATGGCGCCAAGGTGAGCCGCCTGGCACAAGACACCATGGTTGCGGAGAGTCTGGCGGCCGGTCTGCTGGCCGAAGCCCGAACCCAGGAACCGGACGAACTGGAGAGCTGGTACAGCTACCCCGGGGAGATCGGCGCCACCGGTCTTGAGCTGGAGTTCTCCCGGCGATTGGGCGAGTCGCGGCTTGCCTTGCCCCAAGTTTGGTTCACAGTGACCGATGTCCAGACCGATCTCAAGGGGGTCAGCGTAGTCATCCGCTGGGGGACGGGTTACCCGAGCGGGAAGGTGGAGACCGAGACGCTTGTGTCGCCCCGGTTCTGACGCAACGGAGGGCGCACAGCCAATTCAGGCCCAAGGGAGAGGACGCGTTTTGGGGGCACGTGTTCGACTGCAGGCGGGGCAACCGGGCGCAACGCTCATCGAGTTGCTGATCGCGATGAGCGTCCTCACGCTGGTCCTCGGAGCGGTGCTGGCGCTGCAACTCCAGGGGCTGAGGATCTATCAGGACGTCGCCGCAAGCGATTGGGCGAGCTTCGGCGCAGCCATGGCCGTGGGCCATCTGGAGGAAGACATTCAGCAGTGCTTCCGGGTCACCGGCCGGCATACGGACAAGATCGTGGTCGCCATGCCTCTACTTGCCTGGGACGAGGAGAGCCAGGAAAGCGTCCCCGTAGAGCCCCTGACTGCGGCAGACTGCCTTTGCTACTACCTCTCGGACACCAGTGGCAGCCCGTCCGCTGAGGGAACGTGCTTGTGGCGCGCGGTCAGGCTGAGAGGTCAGAGCGACTTTGTGCCCGATCCGCGCGCGCTGGCCGACAACGTGCATAAGCTGCAGTTCACGTACGAGATGCTGCCGCCCCCCCGAGACTGCTCGGTCAAGACGGTCACTCTCCTGGTCAAGGTCTGGTGCAAGGAGGGCGGAACCGTGAGGACCCGCTCGCACTCTGCGTGCATCACGCTGCGCAATGCCGAATACGGGCCCGTCACGGACGAGTCGGGCCTGGATTGCCCGGAGGGATGATGGCCGCGATCGACGCTTCTCATGTCAGACGTTCCGGCTCGCGGAAGGCGGGCGTGGTGCTGGTTGCGGCGGTGATTGGCCTGATCGTGCTGCTGTTCCTGGCGGCTACGCTCATGGCTATCACGCGCTCGATGACCGGACACTCGCTGCGCCAGGTGCGCGAAGGCCAGGCGCTCGCTGGCGCTGAGGCGGCGTGCAGCCGGGGCGTCGTCATGCTCGAGCAGGGCTCTGTTACGAGCGTTCCCCACGTGGAGGAAGGCATCCAGCTTGGCCGGCGCAAGATGGACCTGGAGATCGTGGCGGTCGATGCGGGGGGAGCGGACGCCTACGACGTGGCCCGTTACGAGATCCGGGGGACCGGACACTCGGGCAACGTGCAACGGACCGTGGCCCTGGGGGGCCGGTATGACTCATTCCTCCGCTACTCCCGTTTCCTGGAGTCGGGCGGCATCAGCTATAGCCAGGGCGCGACCGTCTCGGGGCAGCTCTACGCGGGCGGCGACCTCTCGCTCAGCGGCTATCCGGTGACGTTCCGGGACACCGTGACGGTGACGGGCTCGGTCCAGAACCGGCCATACGGGGTGTTCCACCAGGATGTGTCCGAGCAGGCGGCCCCAATACAGCTCCAGGGCTCAATGGACCTGAGCCATTACCGGGCTATGGCGCAGCAAGCCGGAATGTACTACAACTCCGGAACGCCGCTCATCGACCTCAGCGTGTTCGACTTCAACGGAAGCCAGCCTACCTACAATGATGTGCCGCTGGGGACGGACTTCAACGGCCTGGTCTTCTCAGAGGGAGACCTGGCCGTGCGGGGAGTGCTGGAGGGGCGCGCGCTTACACTCGTCGCTGCAGATGACATACTGATCAAGGATAACGTCCGCACGGGGTGCTCGCGATCTCAGCATGCCGTGCAGAGCCCTGCGTTCACCTTCAATGCGCCCGCGGGATCCGAGCGAGTCGAGACCGTCCAACTCAACAGCCTTCTGGACGGGATCGGCAACACCGCCAGGCTCTGTGTCTCCGGGCCGAGCTGGCAGCGGCTCACCATGTATGTCCATGAAGGCGGCGAGCTTCTGGGCGTCGCCAGCCTCGAGCGTCACTCGGCCTCACCGGACGACGACTCGACCATCCTGCCGCACCTTGAGATGGACACCAAGGCACATAGCTACACCGCGGAGGTGCATTTCTGGTCCAATGCCAGTGGTGACAACCAGGTCTGGGTCGAGGCCGCCAGCGGCACCCCGGTGAACATCGGCCTTGTTGCCGCCGACTATGTCTACATCAGTAAGTACGCTCCGCGGGTGCTAACGGTGGACGCCGCGCTCTTCGCTCGGGACCGCAACTGGCGCCCCACTGACTACTCCGACGGGACGGACTCGGACGGGAGCCATCCGGTCTGTCGGGGCGTCTGGGACCTGGACGAAGACGGGAAGATCGAGTCGCCGAACGAGGACGGCTTCGACGAGGCCAACGTCGGCAGCAGCACGTGGATGCTGAACATCAACGGCCCCATCATCACTCACAACGTCGGGTCCGCCGGCGCCTGGAGTTACCAGGGGCACGCCCAGGGCAAGGGTACGCGCCGGTACGACTACGACGATGACATCGTGTTCTACCAGCCCCCGCACTTCCCGGTCATCCTGTCGAAGTGGGCGATCCTCTATTGGAGGGAGGTCTAGGCAGTGGGCTCCGCATCGTGGCCACCACAAGTGAAGATGAAGACGAGCAACCAGCAACTGCCCCTGGCCATACTCAGCTTTGCGGTCGGCATGGCCATCATCATTGTTCTCTCGTCTCGATCGACCAGGGCTCCTCAGGCTGCGGCCCAGGATGGGCCGAGGGCAGCAAGAAGCGGAGAGTGTCCGGCGGCAGGCGCCAGCAACGTAGAGCGGAGTCGGTCGAGTACCGCGGGTGAGGCGGACAAAGGAGATCCGCCGGCACCGGCACTCCCGAACAAGTTCGAGCTGGCGAAGTTCGACGAGCCTGTCCATCCGGACTACAGCCTGGCCGAGGATGCCCGGATTGGGACCGAGGCGATCGGGCTGGAGGGTCCGGCTCCCAGGATGCCGGACCTGGCGAACGGGACGGCGGAGTGGCAGGTCGCGGAGGAGAGCTGGTCAACAAGCGAGCCGGGCCAACTGCCAGAGCTGAGGCCG
>CBFDAZ010000507.1:0-4731 GCA_965602825.1 uncultured bacterium | reverse complement strand
TACATCGCGGAGCATGTTCCCGCCGGGGCGAAGGTCGCCCACATCCAGTGCCAGCTCGGCGCCGCCAATGCCCGCCAGCGCGGGGAGGGCTTCACGGCGGTGATGGAGGAGAAGGGCCTCTCGGTCATACCACCACAGCCTGCGGACTCCATGCGCGACAAGGCGATGACCGTCATGGAGAACCTGCTCCAGGCGAACTCGCAGATCGCTGCCGTGTTCTGCGAGAACGACCCGATGGCGGTCGGAGCGACCATCGCCGCCAAGAGCGCAAGTCGGCTGCAGGGGATGATCGTCGTCGGCTTCAACGGCGATCCGGAGGCCCTCGACGCGATCCGCGAGGGCGAGATGGCCGCCACGGTCATGCAGTTCCCCTACGACATGGGTGTCGCGGGCGTCCAGCAGGCGATCAAGCTCGCGCGCGGGGAGAAGGCAGAGGCGCGGGTCAACGTACCCGTCGAACTCGTGACCCGGGACAACATCGACAAGTTCGCAGGCTACCGACGCAAGGCGCCCCAAAGCGGTTGACGCTCGTGCGAGGGACGGACTGGCCGCCGCCGGCGGATCGCTCTACCTGGCCGCCACCGATGGCACAGTGAGGCGTTACGGCGCCAAGTAGCCGCCAGTCCCCGGCCGTGCCAGAGGAAACGGGGAAACCTCCGCGGCACTAGGCCGCAGCCCTCTACTCAAACCGCATCCAGTCGATGTGGATCTCTGCTGCCCCGTCGCCGTGCGTCGGGTCGAGGCGCACGGTGGTGATCGTGCCCTTCCAGGCTGGATGGCCCCCCACGGGGATCGCGACCTCGCGCGGCTCCCCGTCACAGGCCAGGGGCATCTGCACGGCCCGCTCGGCGCTGATCGCCTCCCCGGCGTGGGCGAAGAAGACCTCCAGCGAGGAATCCTGTTGGGCACGCGCGGTGAGTCGCACTCTGAGCGTGCGGTACCGCTCCGCGTCGAGTTGGAGGCCGTGAACGGTGAACCAGGGGTCGTCACCCGAGGTCTTGACGTGCAGTGCGCCGCCCTCGACCGCAAATACGCTGATGTCGTGTTCGGAGGCGAACCCTCCCGCATCACCCGGCTCATCGAACTCCCACGATGTCAGCTTTGAGGTATTGACCGCCTGGGGCGCCTGCGACGATACACCCTTCAGAGTGACCGTGCGGCCGGCTGACTGGACCACACACACCGCCAGCGTGCTGCGGTAGGTCCAACCCGCTTCCCCCTGCTCCAAGAAGCCCAACTGAGGCACGATCCTCCCATCGACGGTGACCGATTGCGGCTCGCCGACACGGGCCACGATGACCCGTACCGGCCACGCTTGCCGGTTGGCGAGACTGACGGTCAGGTTCCCGCCGTCAAGACGTGCTTCCCTGAGAGGTAGGGGCGCGGTGACGTGCACGGCACCCTGGGAGGTGCGGACCACCCTGGTGCGGGCGCCGGGCTGAATGCCCGCGTGCTGCAGGAGGGCTTCGGTGAGCGGGTAGTGGCTGTTCGGGGAGATCATGTACCTCCAGCAGAAGTCCCTGTCGTCGAACAGCCGGAAGTTGTCGGGGTACAGGCCAACGAACCGGCCCAGGTCCTCGCTGGGGTAACCCCAGTAGAGCTCGTCCTCGGCTGTCTCCCCGGTATCGGGGTAGACGCGCTCGTCGAGGTCAAGCTGCTGCTGCATCGAAGCGATGATCAGGCCCCGCGCGATCGCCGCCCAGTCCTGGCTGTCGTCGTACTCGGCGAACCTCTGCAGGGGGTGAATGACGGCAATGCCGCACCACTGGACCGGCCGCCCAAACCAGGGGTTCGTCCACGCGCTCGTCCCGATGACGGGTATCGTCGCGTACGGCATGATCGGGCGCTCGGGCGCCTGCCACAGGTAGATGAAGGGCACGCTGGCATAGGCCCAGTGACGCCCCTTCTCGAGCCATGACTTCTGCCCCGTGATCTCATAGGCCAGGATGTGGCCCATGAGCGCCTGGCCAGCGACGATGATGTCGGGGGTGTGCAGGGGGACCTCCCAGGTCTGCCCGCCGCGTGGAAGGGGGTCGTCCCGGTTGCAGAAGTCGAGGGCTTTCAGGCCACCCGCCAGGGCCACCTCGTCGCCGGTCGCGGCGGCATAGCCGAGGAGCGACACCGCGTTCCGGGCAGTGGTACCCGAGACCGCCTTGCCCGTCTCACCGAGGTCCCATTGAGGATTCCCGCCAAACCCCCACCCTCCGCCCTCCTGTTGGCTGCCGATGAGACCGCGCATGCTGCCGTCGGTGTCGCTGAGCGCCGACCACAGGTCGCCCAGGTAGAGCCCGGTGTCGATGCCGACCCGGCCTCCCAGAGCCTCGGCCGCAACACCCGCTCGCGACCGCCAGAGCGTGCGCCTGGCCTCGTCGGTCGTGCGCAGGCTGTCGATCCACAGAGCGCGGGTGAGGAAGGCGTCCGGGCTTGCCCCCCTGTGCCACCAGCTCGTCGGGTACCAGCCCAGGGAGTCCTCAACCCAACGGCGCTCGGAGCTGTCAAGCGACAGGCGCAGCCCCTCCTCGAAGCTCCTGGGCAAGGGCGGATCGGGCGGCAGGCCCCTGGCGCCCAGGTACCAGGCGACGGCCGCATCGGTGTTGGCACCCGGCGCGAAGAACACCTCGGCGGTGATCCTCAGCTCGCCGCCGCCCATCTCGTACGGGGTTGCGGCCTCGATCCGGTTCTCGCCGCGGCCCTGGAGGCTGCCGGGCACGGCGAGCGCGAACAGGGAGCTGTTCTGATCGCCCAGCCGGTTGGGCACGGCGAAGATTGGCTGGGGGCGGTCGTTCTCAGCGTGCCACTTCACCAGCGGGTCCCACGCCAGCCCTGCCGTGCCCCAGTCGTAGCTCACCGACATGCAGGGGATCGTCACCTTGTTGGGGTGGGGCGCCCAGCGCAGGCTGATCGGGTACTTGGCGTCCAACTCGTTGCTCGATGACTCGTCAGCAGCCAGGTACTCCAGCCCCGGCAGGCAAGCTGCGGTCCTCGCCAGGCCCTCACCGATCAGCACCCACGGCGCGCTGAAGTTGCGGACGGTAGCGTCCGGGCCGCGCAGCCGGCTGTCGAATCGCAGGGCGCCCTTGCTGCCCTTCGCGACCGTCGCCTGCAGGGCCCAGACGCGGCCGTGGGCGTCAGTCACTTCGCTGAGCCAGGTCCTGGGGGGCGAGGCTGGCCGGGCGGCCGGGAAGGCGACGATATCGCCTTCGGCACCAACCACCGCCCAGCCCAGGAAGGGCACCACGCCGGCGCGCCGCCACTGCCCCGCGCCGCCCGGCCTGGCCTCCAGGACGAAAGTGCCCCACTCATCTTGCTGCTTCACGTACCGCAGTCGTGCCGAGGGGGTCTCGATGACCGGGTCTCCGAGCCCGTCAGTATCGTTGACGCCCATCATCGCCGCGGGCCAGCTCGTCTCCCCGTATCCCTCGACGCCGCCGACGGTGACGCGGGCCGTGATCGGCCCGGCGCCGGTCACCCTCACGCTCCATTCGCAGTCCCCTTGGGACTCGGCCGGAAGCTCGGCCACGGCGATCTCGTCGGGCCCGACGAGCTCCGCCGGGCCGGTGACCTCGGCCCTCGCTCGCGCCTGTGAGGCCGGTGTTGCGCCCAGGTTGCGGAGTCTGCCGCGCAGGCTGACCGTGTCGCCCGGGCGCGCCAACGCCTCGGCGAAGCCGCCAACCTCGACGGCCAGATCCGGGCCAGCCGGGTACACCGCGACATCGTCGATCAGCAGCTCCCCCGACGCGGGCTCTCCACCCTCATTGATGCGAGGCGCGAACTGCGCGTACTTCACGCTCGGGTTCGAGCTGAAGTCGAAGTGGATCGTGCCTCGATGCCACTGATTGTCGCCGATGTGTTCCCGAGGAACGACGTACGTCTGACGCCCCCGCTCGGGGCCACAATCCTCAGGGATGGCAATGATGTAGACCCGCAGGTTGTCGCCCGTCCCTGAGGCAATCGCCCGGTACCAGAACTCCGTCCAGCCGGCCGCCAGGGGGATCATCTCGCCGGGATCGCGCCCGGCCTGGTAGCGGCGGTTGACACCCGCCAAATTGGCGCCCTGGGCCATCAGGCGGAGGCTGTGACGGCCGGTATGGGCATTAGGGCTCAGCTCGGCCGCAACTGCCTTCCCGGTCTCCCTCCGCTCGGCATAGCCGACCCAGCCGGCAGACAGCTCACCCTCCACTCCCGGGGCCTCGAACCCGCCATTGGTCATGAAATCGCGACCACGCCCCTCCCAGTGGAGGACCGTGAAGGCGGGCGCAGGCAATTGAACTCCCACAACCAGTGACGCCATGAGGATGAGACTGCAAACGCGCATCGAGGGACCTCCTGCGAGCGATCAGCGCCGATGGACGGCTGTGCGGCGGCGATGGGCTTACGTCAACCGCTCTGCCTGGGAAATGCTCGATCAGACCGCGCCACGTTCGCGCTGGGCTGTGGTGCGCTTCGCCTGCAAGGCTGGAACGCCCGCGGCGCGGGGGATCTCACAGTAGCTTCTTGCCCAGCAATTCCTCGTAGATGGCGAGGACGTTCTCGACTGGTGCGTCGGGCTGGATACAGTGGCCCGGGGCGAAGATGTAGCCGCCGCCCCTGCCGATCACGTCGATGCGATGGCGCGCCTCGGCGCGGCACTCCTCGACCGTGCCCCACGGAAGCGTCTGCTGGGTGGAGATCATGCCGCAGTAGGTGAGCCTGTCGCCGAAATCGCGTTTGAGGCCCTCGGGGTCCATACCG